>NZ_JAESMI010000080.1:0-50846 GCF_017893095.1 Staphylococcus sp. GDX8P80P
TGATAATTTGCGTAATCGAATTATTATAACTTCGCGACTATTTGCCTCAAACACAAAAAAAGAGATTAAACAACCTAAGGTTGCTTAATCTCAATATTAGGACTCATCAGTCCGATTTGACGTAGAGCCACAATTTACAGCTTTTGAAAGTAATAAGTCACTATTCTATTTATAATAAAAAGCACAAAGATATTTAAACGTCTAACCTAGCAAGTTAATTTTTAATTTTAACTTTAGTGGTTCAGTACATTTATATCTTTGTGCTTTTCGACTTAGTATTTATACCATTTTAATAAGACATTAATTTTAAGATATCTTCTTTTTCAATAGCGCCGAAATAATGATAGAAATCAAATTCTTCCATCGCTTCTTTAATATGATTATAGTCATGTAAGACGCCTATAAGTGCTTCTTCTAACTCTGTAACATCGCCTTCACCAAAGAAGTCACCGAAGATTCTAGCATGTTCAATTTTACCTTTTTTCACATCAAACTTAATTTGTACAAATCCTTTTTCAAATTTTTCATCGCGTTCAAAATTGTATTTAGGATTTCGACCATAATTCCATTCCCATGTGCGATATTTCTCGTTACTTAACGCTTCAATATTCTTCCAATCTTCATCAGTTAATTTATATTCTTCGACTTCATGTTCACCGAAGATTGTTTTCAAGATGATTTGTTTAAAGTCATCAATAGAGATTGATTCTTCTAAGAATTCATCAATATTTGCGACACGTTTACGTACCGACTTAACACCTTTAGATTGAATTTTTTTAGGGTTAACTTTTAATGCATTTTGTACTTCTCCCAAGTCACTATTTAACATTAATGTGCCATGACTAAACATTCTGTCTTTAACTTTAACCATCGCATTTCCTGAAATTTTAGCTTGTCCAACTTGAATATCATTACGTCCCGTCATTTCTGCATCTACGCCCATTGATTGAAGTGCTTGTACAATTGGCTCTGTAAATTTTTTGAAATTATGGAAGCTATTACCATCATCGTCTGTAATAAAACTAAAGTTTAAATTACCTTGATCGTGATATACAGCACCTCCACCTGAAATACGACGCACAACATGAATATTATGCTCATCCACATACTGTTTATTTACTTCTTCTATAGTGTTTTGATTTTTTCCAACAATAATTGACGGACCATTTACATAAAATAAAAAGTAACTGTCGTCTGAAGGTAAGTGTTTTAACACATATTCTTCCATAGCAAGATTCATTGTAGGATCTGTAATATTATTATTACTTACAAATTTCATCTTTATCTCTCCTTTGTCTCACTCGTATATGCCCTTAATTAAGTTATGCCTTATATTTATTTATTTTGCCAATCATTTACTCAAATTTGACATTATTTTCATAATTAAAATATTATTTGCCAATTTTAGCATATATTTGTTTATTATTATGGTAATTTTTAGTACAATATAGTCTAGCTATGATTTTAGGAGGACTCGGTATGACTGTTGCAGAAGTAGGAAATATCGTAGAATTTTATGACGGTTTAAGAGGCCGTGTTGAGAAAATTAATGACAATTCAGTTATTGTAGACTTAACAATTATGGATAACTTCAATGAATTAGACTTACCTGAGAAAACGGTTATTAATCATAAACGATATACTATCGTTGAATAAGAAGGTATACATTAAAATGAAAAATATATCAAAAGCTTTAATTTGGTTTATAGCAAGTTTCATTGTATTCCATTTGATTTTAATTGTAATGTGGGGAGAACATCAAGAATATTGGTATTTATATACCGGTATTATGTTAATTGCAGGTATTAGTTATGTATTTTACCAACGAGACATTGAATCTAAACGCTTATTAACTTCTATTGGCGTTGGTATTGTTACGGGTATTGTATTGGTTATTATACAATTAATCTTTTCATTGCTATCTCCACAAATTACTTATGCAGAACTCATTAAAGAATTATCAAGAACAGGTGTTTATTTCAAATGGCAAATGTTAGTAACATTAATTTTTGTTATACCTTGTCATGAGTTATATATGAGAACGATTTTACAAAAAGAATTAACGCGTTTTAAATTACCTACTTGGTTAATCATATTAATAACTGCATTATGTTCTAGTTCATTATTTATCTATTTAGACAAATGGTGGATCGTGGCGTTTATTTTCGTAGCTCAACTTCTTTTATCATTGAGTTATCAATATACACGTCGCATCGTAACAACATCTTTAGGACAAATTGTTGCAATTATATTATTATTAATATTTCATGGATAAAAAACTTTTCTTAGTGTTTTAGCTAAGAAAAGTTTTTTGTAGTAATTTGCGTTTCAGCAACGTTTTATTATATAGAGCTGATTTAATATTTAACTATAAAGTTAGCATCAACATTTAGATTGAAATCAGATTGATTGAGTCTAGTAGCTATAAGTGTGCTCATTGGTTGTTCATATGTAGAATGCAATGTTGATTCAGACTCTAAATATTGACGGTAATTTCTATAGCAATAGTCTGTCATCGTTACTCTATAGTGTTTATCTAATTCAAGACCCTTTAATGTCACTCTGTTGAAGCGTGGTGCAGACATATCCACGATATAATCGAATCCTTGCCACATCGTACATCGCGTTTCATCAATAATTGTCATACTTAATTGTTTGTGTTCAAATTGAATATAAGAGTACGTATATTCAATCATCTTTTTAATTTGATGACCCTTTAAAGTGATATCTATCGCTTTATCTGGATGTGGATAAGCGTTATATACATCTTCATTCGTAACAATACCTTTTAATCCCTTTTCACCATTTTTAGGCACATTAGCACACGTAATTTCATTGTCAAAAGCCAAATGTAGACTGTCATGTAATAATTGGGTAAATGGGTGTGGTTTACTTAACAAATCTTCTAATCCATTAACGTCTAAATTAACTTTATTATTAGAAACGATTTCCTTAGACCAATGTTCTAGCGCTTTTCGATCATAATACGTTGTTTCAAGTAATGCTTGATCTTCTGGATATTCACTTAAATTGATTACAGTAGATTGAATGTCTTCTTTTTCAAAAGAATTAGTGCGTTTTTTAAATTTAATCTTCACGTGTACCAACTCTTGCGCATTCTGTCCTGCTTGAACATATACAGTTTCAAAATCATTTCCAATAATTGTTTGGTGTTGGTGTGCAGTTATCATCAAATCAATGACACCAATTTCTTTCATAATTTTTTCCGCTTCATGCGACCCTTTACTATGTCTAGTATTGGTTTGATTGATTTTATAGAGGCCTCCATGATATATCACTATTAAAAAGTCAGGATGTTCACTTTCATGAATATATCTAATCCATCGTTTTGCAGATAGTAAAGCTTTTTCAATACTGACAGCTTTCTCCATTTCAGCAAATTCATTTTTCATGAGCCCATCAGCAGTTAAGCCAACAATCGCGAGTCTAACATTATCATACTCTTTGATGATATAAGGCGTTGAGAAGTATGGCTCTTTTGTGAGCGCAAACTCTATATTTGCAGATAACCATTGAAATCGAGATAGTGAAACAGCTTTTGTTAGAAATGATAAACCAAATTTGAAATCATCTGGGCTTACACCGCTAGCATCATACTGCATCGCATTCATCAATTTAATCATTGGATGACGTTTGTAAGGCGCTACAACAGCATAATAATGCGCAGCCATCGATCCAGCAATACTGCCTCCACTATCTAATAAAATGACTTTATCATTATTGTCTCTCACATTTTTAACGTAAGTTCCTGCACGATAGATATTCGAACCAAAGTCTCCGTTCATAAAATGACTATGCATATCTGAAGTTGCTAAGATATCTATATTTATATGTTCATTTTTCTCCAATTTACACACCCCTTATTTAAAGATAGTTTAACATTTATTAAACTGCGGGTGCTATTTATTTCTAACCAAAAACTGGGACAGAACAAATTATCTTGAATTCGTTCTATCCCAGCTTGCTATAGATATATGTCTTATTCAAATTAATACCATAACGTTTTAAATGATTTAACTATTCAACTGAATATCTTAAACTTAGCCAATTTGTACACGTTCTTTAGGATAATGGTATTTATCAGGTTCTTTACGTCCAGCAATCATAATAATAAATGATATTAAACCAACACGACCAATGAACATTAAGATCATCAGTATTACTTTCGTAAGACCGCTAATATCATCTGTCACACCTAAAGATAAACCACATGTTCCAAATGCTGACATGACTTCAAAAAATACTTGTAGAAATGATAAATTAGTCTTTTCTGTTGCAAGAATAATAATCATACTTACAAATGTTAAAATTGATGCCATCGTAAAAACTGCAAATGAACGTTGAATATCAACCACATGTATTTCTCTATTGAAGACTTTTATCGCTGTCTTTTCAGTATTATTATTAAAGTTAATGACAAAGAGAATGAGTATCGCGAATGTTGTTGTACGTATACCACCACCAACCGAACTTGGTGATGAACCTATAAACATTAGAATACTCATGATAACGTTCGTTGCATCACTAAAGTTTGTAACATCAATTGTTTGTAATCCTGCACTACGTGTTGTTGCAGATTGAAATAGTGCGTAAAATAATGATTGATGCCAACTTAAACCTTTGAAAGCATGATGATGTTCTAAAGCTAAAATAGCTAAGACACCAAAGATAAATAGAAATAAATATGTACAAGTTGTGATTTTGGTAAATAATGAAAATCTAAAATGACTAACTCTGTTTCTAACATAGGCTCTAATTTCCAATAATACAGGAAAACCGATTGAACCTAATACAATGAGAAACATAACTATCGTTTGTACAAAATAATCTTTAGCATACGGGATTAAGGATTGACCTGTAATGTCTAATCCACCGTTTGTAGTAGCGGATACTGAAACAAATAATCCTTGCATGAGCGCATTTTTCAAATCAGGATTATCTCTATAGAAGTAAAATGCTAATAGCAATGCACCAATAAATTCAATAGTTAAGATTGTTTTAATGATCTCTAAAATTAACTTTACAGTTCCACTCATAGTATCCTTATTATTGTCTAACATGATCAATTGGCGTTCACGGATACCTATATGTTTACCTAATACGACCCACAACACTGTACCAATCGCCATGACACCAATACCGCCTATATTTAAGATGATTAGTATAATAATTTGGCCAAATGTTGAGTATGTATCTACAATGTTAACGGGAGATAGTCCAGTTACACTAATCCCTGATACAGCTACGAACAGTGTATCAATTGGACTAACATCTACACCTTGTTTGTGCACGAAAGGGAGATTTAGTAATAAGAAAGCGACAACTATGGCTATCAAATAATATAAAACTATCCCCTGTTGAGGACTAGATTTTTTAAGTAACTTACTAAAAATAGACACGCATTTGTCACCTCAACGTTATTTCAATTTTATTTTTATCTCTTGAGACTTACCTTCTCTATAAATTTTAGCCGACAATGTTTTTAAATCTTGTCTATGGCTAAAAATAGTTTGTCTATACTGTAAATTATTTTGAATTGATTTACTATCTAATTCTACAACTACATCACCAATTTTTAAACCTGATTTTTTACCTAATCCACCATCTTTCAATTTTTCTACTACAATTCCGCTTTGAACATCTTCAGGGACTTTTAATAATGCCCTTTCATATGGTAATAACTCTGAAACATTTTTAATGCCAATACCAGTATTAGGATATTGAATTTCACCTTTTTTCTCTAATTCTGAAGCAATTTCACGTGCATCATCTATTGGAATAGCAAATCCCATACCTTCAATATTCGGCATGTTTATTTTTAGTGATACTACACCTACGAGTTCCCCATCTTGATTAACGACAGCACCTCCTGAATTACCAGGATTTACCGAAGCATCTATTTGAAATGTATTAATCAGTTCATCATTTTTATTATCTTTATCGAAATCGACCGGTACTGCTCTATTTAATCCAGAAACAATACCTTTTGTTACTGTATTTTTAAAATCATTGCCTAACGGATTACCAACAACTAAGATGCTTTCACCTAACTTCAATTGATTTGAACGACCGATTTTAATAGGTTGTACATTTTTGTTATTGATCGTTGCTTTAAGCACTGCAATATCTGACCACATATCTTTGCCAACTACAGTAGCAGTAGCTGCCTTATTATCATCATATGTAATATTAACCTTATCGTTATTACCAACTATATGTGTATTCGTTAAAATAAAAAAGGTATCGCCTACAGCTTTGTAGACGACACCTGAACCAACTTCGTTATTTGAATTTGTATTTATATTTGTTTTATCAGTTGTTTGTGTTGTTGGATTCTTAGGTGTGTCGTTCTCAACTGTTACCACTGATTTTACAGCGGTATCTGCATTTTTCATTGTTGTTGTGTATTTTGTATTATGATGACTACTTTGTTCAATACTACTATTTTGGTTAATTGTTGAAATAATTGCACTAATTAATATGATAATTAATACAATTGCAACTACGATAACAATTTTAAGCCAATGTAATGTTAAGAATGATTTTACTTTGTCCATCATATCATTATTATTAGACTTATCGTGTGCATGCTCACTTGCTTCTTCATGATTCATTTGATTTGAATTATGACGTGTTGTATTACCATGCGCTGCACCTTCATCATCTTTATGATCTTGATGAGATGTGGATACCTGTTTTGAAGCATGACGCTCATTCGTTTTTAAATCCTGTGCTTCTATCATTTCACTATCATGCGTTTCTAAATCAGACGTAGTATTAGCTTCTGAGGCACCTTTTTCTCCTTTGTATGTGCTATTATCGTCACGTTGATGCGCATCTTGTTTATTAGCACTCGCATGCTGTGTTTTGCCTTTATTCTTTTCTACTCTACTATACTTAGGTTCTCTATCACTTTGATTTGAAGATAGCTCATTTTCATCCTCATTTGTTTTATTACCTGTTTCAACTTTAGATTTTGATGCTATCGGTTTATTTTCTTTTTCCTCATTTTTAAGTTGTTGCTCTTCAGGCAATGTTAAATGATGCTCTTTTTCATCTACCGCATAATCGGATTCATTTTCAGAACGTAATTTGGCTAAATGTTGCTGTTGCTGAATTTCTTCTTGCGTCAATTTCTCAATTCTTGCTTTTCGCATGTTATCTTTAACACGTTCTTCATTAACTTTTGCTTGTTCTTGCTCTTTTTGTGCAAGTCTTTCACGCTGTGCTTTCTCACGTGCTAATCGTTCTTCACGCTCTTCGTTATGAAAATACTCGTGTCGTTTTCGACGATATTGTTCACGTGGTATTACGTGCTTTTTATCATTATCCAAAGGTGTCCACTCCTATCGATTCACTCACAATCTATTATGGTAACGTTGCATTATGTTTATATGGTTGTGGTTTTGTTTAATTTATTTATACATTAATTAAAGTTTAATATCATTATTGCCAATTAGCAATGAATTGAAGGTTCAAATCTGAATTTTTCTTATCATTTATATATATCATTCTATAAAAAATAAAAAAGCCTTTTAAATTTAATGGTTCTCATCAAATTTAAAAGACTCGAATGAAGCGTTTAAGCCATATTATTTAGTTTTCTTTTTGTTACTACGTACTGATGTTAACCAACCGATAACAACTAATAGAATCATAACTGTCCAGAAAATAGCTTGCCATAATGTACTATGAGGGAAGTGTTCAGGTAAAATACCGATGTCTTCATGTGCAAGTACAATGACAACTAATTTAATACCTACCCATCCTACAATTGCAAAGGCAGCACCTTCTAAGCCAGGGTATTTGTTTAATAAGTCAACAAACCATGTAGCAGCGAAACGCATTAAAATAACACCGATCATGCCACCAATAAACATAACTGAGAATTGACCTAAGTCCATGCCACCAAAATGAATGCCAACTGTAGGTAATGTAACAGCAATAGCCATGGCAGCTAACATAGAATCAATAGCAAAAGCGATATCTGCAAATTCAACTTTTAACACAGTACCCCAGAATTGCATTGGTCCGACTTTCTTTTCGACACCATCATCGTCGAAATGATGATCATCACCTTCAGGTTGATCTTCGTGTTTTTTATGGAAAAATTGCCACAGATTTCTTATAGACATGAAAATTAAATATGCGGCACCCAGTGCTTGAATAAACCAGAAATTAGCGATAATACTAATTAAGAATAAGGCAAGAAAACGAAATACAAATGCACCTAGTAAACCATAAAATAAAGCTCTTTTACGTTGTTCAGGTGGTAAATGTTTAACCATAACGGCCATAACAACAGCATTATCAGCTGCTAATAGCCCTTCTAAAAATACAAGAACGAGAATTACCCACAAGTAGGGTAAAATTAAACTCGGATCCATAGTGGACAGCTCCTTTTTGTTTGAATACAAATAAAGAGACCTATGCTAAATAATAGCAAAGGTCTCACTTAGCAAATAATTGCCCACTTTACCGGAAGTCCATACTTCGTAATGACGATAAAGTGCTAATCATCAAATGTAATGATGATTCTCAAGTTACTCCCCTCTGACAAATTGTCATAGGTATTCATTTGTTAAGTGTATTATACACCATACTCCATATAAATAAACCATTTGCGTTCAATAAATTGTAAAATTTAAAGAGATGAGCTCGTTGTTAATACCCTTCTTTTTCAATCGTATGCTTATAAAAGACTATACAATTTAATTTCTGGGAATTTTTCTTCGAACCATCGTGTTGCAAATTCATTTTCGAATAAGAAAACAAAATTATCATATCTATCTTTTACTAATATTGAGCGAGATGTGTTCATTTTGTCTTGAATATCATCTTCATTTTCAATCCAACGCGCAATTTTTCTACCGACGGGTTCCATTACAACATCAACATTGTATTCATTTTTCATACGGTGTTCAAATACTTCAAATTGTAGTTGTCCTACGGCACCTAAAATAATTTGATTCGTATGAAGCGTTTTATAGTATTGGATTGCACCTTCTTGAACAAGTTGTTCAATCCCTTTATGGAAATGCTTTTGTTTCATTACGTTTTTAGCTGAAACTTTCATAAATATTTCCGGAGTAAATTGTGGTAAGTCTTGGAAACTATATTTTTGTTTACCACCAACTAATGTGTCTCCAATTTGATAGTTACCGGTGTCATATAAACCAATGATATCTCCGGCTACGGCATGGTTCACTGTTTCTTTATCGTCTGCCATAAATGATGTTGAACGTGTGATTTTTTGCTTTTTATTCGTTCGTTGTAAAGTTACGTCCATACCACGTTCAAATGCGCCACTTACGACACGCATAAATGCAATTCTGTCACGATGTTTAGGATCCATATTGGCTTGTATTTTGAAGATAAATCCAGAAAATTCATCATCGAAAGGACTTACTTCAACTTCTTCATTTGTTTGACGTGCATTAGGCATAGGTGCATGATCAACGTAGGCATTCAAGAAGTTTTGTACACCAAAGTTAGCTAAAGCAGAACCAAAGAATACCGGTGTCAGTTCACCATTCAATAGCGCATCATTGTCAAAGTCTTCACCCGCTTCTTCTACGAGCATGAATTCTTCAATCGCTTGCGCAAATGCACTGTCATTACTAATGGGATGTGATTCTTGTAATTCATATTCATCATTTAAGTGTAAGACATTTTCTTCATCTCTAAAAGGTTCGATAGACTTTGAATCACGGTCAATAATACCAAAGAAATTTTGCCCCATACCAATTGGCCAATTCATAGGGTACGTATCGATGTTTAATGTTTCTTCAATCTCATCTAATAATTCAAATGGCTCTTTACCTACACGGTCTAATTTATTAATAAATGTAAAAATCGGAATACCTCTCATTTTACATACTTTAAATAATTTCAAGGTTTGTGGTTCAATACCTTTGGCACAGTCAATAACCATTACCGCACTATCCACTGCCATTAATGTACGGTAAGTATCTTCTGAGAAGTCTTCGTGTCCTGGTGTATCTAGAATATTAATTTTGTAGTCATCATAATCAAATTGCATAACTGAACTTGTTACTGAAATACCACGTTCTTGTTCGACTTTCATCCAGTCACTTGTTGCAAATTTCCCTGTTTTTTTACCTTTAACTGTGCCCGCTTCTCTTATAGCACCACTAAAATATAATAACTTTTCAGTCAATGTCGTTTTACCAGCATCTGGGTGAGAGATGATGGCGAACGTCTTTCTTGATTCAACTTCTTCTTTTAAACTCATCTATTAATCTCCTTTAAAATCATTCACAATCCATTTTATTAAATTTGAAGCAATATGTGTCGCTGCTTCTTCATCTACAAATGCAAATAGTTGCATTATCAATTCTTCTTTAATGTCGTCACTATCCATATGTACATCTAGTTCTATTGACCAAAATACATCAGGTATAGCTATCATGATTTGCTCTGTTGCTTCAATAATACATAGATATGCATTAACAATTTCACCATTAATAGTTAATTGTTTAATGTTCACCAGAGCCACCGCCAAATTTCTTGTATGCTGCTTCCAGTCCAATTAAATCATCTCTATGAGGTACCTTAACATGTCCAGGCATGATTTGATATGGTTCTCTTCCTTTAGAAGCTAATACTACTGTATCTCCTGGTTCGGCCACATCAATGGCGTGTCTAATACCTTCAGCTCTGTCCTCAAATTCAATGTAATGATCATGTGTAGCACCTTTAGCGAGTTCAGCTGTCAACATTTTAGGATCGTCATTAGCTGGATTATCTGGTGTGAATATAACATAATCTGCCCTACATGCTACTGCACCCATTTCAGGTGTCTTAGTTAAGTCACGTTCTCCAGCCATACCAATTAAAAAGATTAATTTCTGTTTTACGAAAGGTTTCACAGCATCTATTAATTTATTCATTCCATCCGCTGTATGTGCATAGTCAATAATTAAATCTATCGGTAACGATGGATCAAGCACTTCTAAACGACCTTCAACTGGCTCTAAAGTTTCAACCACCTTAACAATATCTTCCATTGACGTACCCTTACTCCAAACAGCAATCATGGCAGCCATGATATTTGAAATATTAAATTTACCTACATATGGCGTTTTAACATTATAAGTACCAATAGGTGTAACAAAATCAAACTGAACACCTTGTAAAGATTCTTGAATATTGGTAGCCATAAATTGCGCATCGTGATCTATACCATACGTAAAAATTTCATATGGTGTCACTGACATCAAGTACTCAGAGAATGCGTCATCATTATTGACAATGGCATACTTCTCTTTCGATAAATCTTCTCCTAATTGACTAAATAATAATGACTTAGCATGACCGTAAGCTTCCATTGTGCCATGGAAATCTAAATGATCTTGTGTCAAATTAGAGAATACCGCTACATCAAATTCAACGCCTCTTAATCTTCCTAATGATAAGCCGTGGCTAGATACTTCCATAGTCATAACTTCCGCATCTTCATCGACAGCTTGTTTAATCTTTTTAGTCAAAGAGACCGTTTCTGGTGTCGTGTTTGCACCTTTAGTTTTATATTCGTTGATTTGGAAACCATTCGTTCCTAAATATGCACTACCTTTGCCTAATCCTCTATAAATGAGATGGATCATCGTAGCAATTGAAGTTTTACCATTTGTCCCTGTTACACCAATTGTCGTTAATTGATGGCTCGGATAGTCATATAGTGTATGCGCTAATAAGCTAGCAACTCTTAATGTATCTGGTACAATAACTTGCGTTACGTTCCCGCTAATGTCTTGTTGTTGATTAACTACAATGACTTTTGTGCCTTGATCTACAACATTCTGACAAAATCTATGGCTATCAACCGTGTAACCTTTTGATGCGACGAATATACTTCCTTCACTTGCGGTACGTGAATCTGTAGTGATATCTGTAACATTTATATCTAAAGTACCTATTACTTGTTTTACTCGTATTTTTTCGAACAACTCATTCGCATTCAAAATGTATCGCTCCTTTTTTTACAATAAGTTTATTATACACGTTTTGAAGTTGTTGATAAATTTATAATCATTAAAATATTAGTTTTAACCTCAACTCAATATATGAATCAATAAAGTGAAGAAATTATTAATTAAGCGTTAATTATTTTAAAATTTCCTATATATATCACTACAATTCAATACATTTAAATATATTAGTGCTAGGATAGTGATATAAAGGTGATGTTAACTTCGTTAGTATGCTATAATGCACTATAAATGAAATTTATACTGTTAATAAAGGGTATAAATATAATACGATAACTGAGTATCCGTATTTAATGCTATTACAGTTCGCATTGAATACGTTAATGCGTATTTTAAATTTAAATTAATGGAGGGTGACTATTAATGGTTACTCAAAATAAAAAGATATTGATTATTACCGGCTCATTTGGAAACGGACATTTACAGGTGACTCAAAGTGTTGTTAATCAACTTAATGAAATGAACTTGTCTCACCTATCAGTTATTGAGCATGACTTGTTTATGGAAGCACATCCAATTTTAACTTCTATTTGCAAAAAATGGTATATCAATAGCTTTAAATATTTTAGAAATATGTATAAGAACTTTTATTATAGTCGCCCTGATGAGTTAGATAAATGTTTTTATAAATATTATGGATTAAATAAATTGATCAATTTGCTACTTAAAGAAAAGCCAGACTTAATCTTATTGACGTTTCCTACACCAGTAATGTCAGTGTTGACTGAGCAGTTTAACATGAACATTCCAATTGCAACGGTTATGACAGATTATCGTTTGCAAAAAAACTGGATAACGCCTAATTCTCATCGATATTATGTCGCTACTGAAGATACTAAGCGTGATTTTGTCAATGTAGGTATTCCAGCTTCTGATATCAAAGTAACTGGCATACCAATTTCTGATAAATTCGAATCTGATATCGATAAAGTAGTTTGGTTACAAAAGCATCATTTAAATCCTGATAAACCAACTATTTTAATGTCTGCAGGCGCATTTGGCGTTTCTAAAGGATTTGACTATATGATTGATAGTATTCTGAAGAAGAGTCCTCAATCACAAATCGTGATGATTTGCGGACGTAGTAAAGCACTAAAACGTACTTTAGAAGCACAATTTAAGTCATATGATAACGTACTCATTCTAGGTTATACCAAACATATGAATGAATGGATGGCTTCAAGTCAACTTATGATTACAAAACCAGGTGGGATTACAATTTCTGAAGGTTTAACACGTAGTTTACCAATGATATTTTTAAATCCTGCACCAGGTCAAGAACTTGAAAACGCATTGTATTTCCAAGATAAATCATACGGAAAAATTGCAAACACACCTGAGGAAGCTATTGAAATAGTTTCTGACTTAACTAATCATGAAGAACGATTACAAGCTATGACTAATAAAATGACTGAAGAAAAAGTTGATCATTCAACCTATAGATTATGTACCGATTTACTAAATATCCTGGACAGTTCATCACAACAACAGGAAATTTACGGAAAGGTACCTTTGTATGCCAAATTCTTCGTTAAGTAGTAAAGGAATTAGTAACAACTTTAAGATAATGCTCGTTATTTTATTCTTAATGGAATTTGCAAGAGGTATGTATGTATTAAGTTACATTAATTACTTACCAACCGTTACTTCGATTGCAGTAGCAGTAACATCAGCGGCATTATCAATTCACTTTATATCCGATGCAGCAACAAATTTTGTCATTGGATTCCTCTTAAAAAAATTTGGTACTAAGCTAGTATTAACCCTTGGATTTTTATTAGCTTTTATGAGTTTATTCTTAGTCATTTGGTTTCCAGCTAACCCTATAGTAATCATTATTAGTGCAATCATGCTAGGTATTGCAGTTAGCCCTATATGGGTCATCATGTTATCAAGTGTAGAAGAAGCACAGCGTGGTAAACAAATGGGTTACGTCTACTTTTCTTGGTTGTTAGGTTTACTTGTTGGTTGGGCGTTTATGAATGTATTAGTTAAAATACATCCAACTCGATTTGCCTTTATGATGTCACTCGTCGTAGTTATTGCATGGGTGTTGTATTATTTTGTTGACGTTAAATTAACAAATTATAATACGAAACCTGTGAGTGAACAATTAGGACAAATTGTCAACGTTATGAAGCGCCATTTGGTGTTATTCCCAGGCATTTTGTTACAAGGTGCATCTATCTCAGCGTTGTTACCTATACTACCAACATATGCGACAAAGGTAGTTGGTGTTAGCACAATTGAGTATACCGTTGCCATTGCTATCGGTGGCGCAGGTTGTGCGATTTCAATGCTATTCTTATCTAAGATTATCGATAAAAATAGTAAAGGATTTATGTATGCCGTTATTTTTGTAGGCTTTTTACTATTTACAGCGTTTATCTTCGGTTTATCACTAGTAACCAATATTGTTGTCGTATGGATCGTAGCAATATTTATAGGATTAATGTATGGCATATTATTACCAGCATGGAATACATTTATGGCAGGACAAATTGACCCCGCTGAACAAGAGGAAACTTGGGGCGTCTTTAACAGCGTTCAAGGCTTTGGCTCTATGATTGGTCCTTTATTTGGTGGTTTAATTGCTCAATTTTCTAACGGGCTAAGTAATACATTTTACTTTTCTGCCGCGATTTTTTTAATATTGGCTATTTTCTACGGCATTTATTTTATTAAGCGCCGAGGCAAAGTAAATCGTATATAACATAAAACACTAAAAAATCTAGTTAACGTGCAAACAATGTACATTAACTAGATTTTATTTTACTTATTATTTACAATTACGCTAATTTGAAAGTATCAATCACTTTCCATTTATCTTCATCCTCGTCATAGCGTAACAATGAAAGTTCTTCAATATTTTCTTTAAGGTCTACCCCTACTAATTCTACTTGACCAAATATATCTTCAAATTCTTGGCTTGTTAAACCTTGAGCAATTGTAAAGTGCGGTACAAATGGATGCTCCGCTTCACCATGAAAATCTTCAGTATTAAATAAATTGAAAAGCTGTTCTAATTCGTCAGTTTTAGCAACTTTAAAATAAATCACATTGTTAGTTGGTTTAAAACTTGAAGCTTTTGTTGCATGCACTTCAACTGGTTTAAAACCTTCTAATCTTTTTTTAACTTCTTCTTTTACTGAATCTAATTCATCATCATTGATTTCAAAGTGTGACTTGATCGTGATATGAGGCATGATACGTGCATATTCAGTATCATAACGTTTACGATAACCGTTCACTTCATCTTGAAATGATTTTGACGGAATTAATGCTAATCCTATATTCATTTAAATTCCTCCTTTGTTTAACATATTACCATTATAGCAAAATTCTATATTTTACGTTATTAGTTAGCAGAATTTTTTGAAAAGGTTTACAATAATTAAATATTTCAATTCGCATCATCAAAAAATCATTTTACAACCCGACACTGTACCCTTGATTCCCCTTTTCCTAATAAAACGAATTAAACTTCATCTGATGGTGACGTTACTTCATCACCAAGAAAATACGTAAGTACATCTGGTAATAATGGCTTCCAAGATTTCCAATTATGCCCGCCTTCAAACTCTAAATAATGGTAGGTCACGCCCTTATCTTTAATCACATCTGCAAGCGCTCTATTCGGTGTTAAAAAGTTCGCACGTTCTCCCGTTGTTGGTAAGGCAAAATCTTCCTCTTCTAACCCTATCGCATGCCAAATAGATAATTCATTATACTGTAAGCAATGATTAAATTTATCTATAACTGTAGCATCTGAATGTGGACTTAGCATTGCAATTTGACTGAATATGGTTGGATACGTTAATGCGGTTAATAGTGCTATACTGCCTGCAAGACTATCACCCATTAAAATTCTGGCGTTTCCTACTTTATAGGTTGGAAACGTATGATCAATAAATGGTAGCAACTCTTTACCTACGGCTTGTACCGTCTTCTGACTTCTACTTCCTTGTGGATGAAACTCTTCTCGACGCTTATCAACATCTTCATAATGGAAACCGACAATAATCGCGCGTTGAATTTCATCCTCTCTTCTTAAACGTTCATATTCGCGTTGAAGTCTTCCAAATCTTAAAAAATCTAACCCGTCAAAACAAATAATGACTTGATATTTGAATAGTTCAGAATAATCTTCAGGCAAATATACTGATAATGTGACATCTCTTTCTAAGATATTACTATGTAAGATATGTTTATTAATTTTGCCTGCTTTAAAATTCGACATGACATTGACGCCCCCTAAATAGAATATACTCATTGTATCAAGTTCACGATGACTTTTAAATCTCTGAAAAAACAAATGTTTCATATTCATAAAATTTGGTAATTTAATCATAGTTATTAGGGAAAGAAGACGATTTAATACGGATAGGCTAGGATCTCCATTCCCCAGCCTGCTTTGCTTGTGGAATTTCTTTATGAAATTCTCTGTGCTGGGGCCCACCCCAGCTTGCTTTGCTTGTGGAATTTCTTTTCGAAATTCTCTGTGCTGGGGCCCCACCGTATTTTAGTTTGAAAGTTGTGGTGTTGTTTTAGGTTTGTTGATGGTTTGGTTTACATATCTGAATTTAAGTGTGATGTATCTCTGTGTATTTCTTGAAGTTAAAATTTCCCTTTTTAACGTGTCTTAATTGATATATACTTAATAAATAGTGAACAAATGAAAATAGGAGGACGTAAGCATATGCTTAACAAAGTTTGGTTTCGAACAGGTATTGCCCTAATTATCTTGTTCGTGCTAATTAAATTGTTTATGGAAGTACAAAGCGTTTTTGCACCTATTGTAACCATTATTGGTTCTGTGTTTCTTCCATTTATGATTAGCGGATTTTTATTTTATATCTGCTTACCTTTTCAAAATATTCTTGAAAAGTGGGGATTCCCACGTTGGGCAAGTATTACAACCATCTTTATTGGTTTAATTGCTATCATAGCAATCGTTGTCGCATTTATAGCACCAATCATTATTTCGAATGTGAACAGCTTAATTAAAGCGGCACCATCATTACAAAAAGAGGCTGAACAGATCGTTAATTTCTCACTTACTCAAATGGATAAACTTCCAAGTGACGTAACAGATAGAATTAATTCAGCTGTTAAATCAATGAGTGACAGTTTGACAGGTATTTTAGCCAACTCATTCTCTTACATTACGTCATTTATTTCAACTGTCTTCTTACTTATCATGGTACCGTTCTTCTTAATTTACATGTTAAAAGATCATGAAAAATTTATTCCTGCGCTTGCTAAATTTTTCAAAGGAGAGCGTAAAGTATTTGTAGTCGATTTAATGAAAGATTTAAACTTCACCTTAAAATCATACATTCAAGGACAAGTGACAGTAAGTGTTATCCTAGGGGTAATTTTATATATTGGTTATACAATTATAGGTTTACCTTACACACCTTTATTAGTACTATTTGCCGGTGTAGCTAACTTAATTCCTTTCTTAGGACCATGGTTATCTTTTGCACCTGCAGGCATACTAGGTATTATTGATGGTCCCACTACATTTATTTGGGTTTGTGTGGTGACATTAATCGCGCAACAACTTGAAGGTAACGTCATTACGCCGAATGTTATGGGTAAATCTTTGAGTATTCACCCACTTACTATCATTGTAGTTATTTTAGCTGCAGGAGATTTAGGTGGCTTTACACTTATTTTAATTGCCGTCCCTCTTTATGCAGTACTTAAGACCCTCGCAAGCAATGTCTTTAAATATCGTCAACGTATTATTGATAAAGCGAATAGCGACGTCAAAGATTAATTTGATACAAATGTATAATATATTTTAGGAGTAAGTTTGAATTTATTACGAATTCAAATCTACTCCCTTTTTTAGAAAAAAAGAGAACGGGACAGAATTTAAAATAAATTCGTTATCCCGCTCCCATATTAAATGTATTTATTATTTTATTGCGTGGAAACCACTATCTACGTGAATGTTCTCTCCAGTCACACCGCTTGAGAAATCACTTAATAAATAAGCAGCTGTTTTACCTACTTCTTCTTGATCTACATTTCGTCTTAATGGTGCACGTTCTTCAATTTCTTTAAGGATTGTATTGAAGCCACCGACACCTTTAGCACTTAATGTACGAATTGGACCGGCAGAGATAGCATTGACACGAATATTATCTGGACCTAAATCATAGGCTAAATATTTCACATTCGCTTCTAAACTTGCTTTCGCTACGCCCATAACGTTATAGTTTTGAACAGCAAATTCGCCACCAAGATATGTTGTTGCAACAATACTACCACCATTTGGCATTAATTTCTTCGCTTCATGTGCAACAATTGTTAATGAATAAGAGCTGATATCTTGAGCAAGTAAGAAACCTTCTCTTGATGTTTCTGAGAAACGGCCGCGTAAATCTTCGATATTAGCAAAAGCGATAGAATGATATACACCATCAATATTGCCTACTTCTTCGCCAATTTTCGCAAAACCATTGACTACATCTTCATCTTTTTGAACATCAATTTGATATAGTTTAGGATCTTCTTGATTTAATTGTTCTAATAATTTTTCTAATTCTTTGCGACTACGGTCTTTACGATACGTGAAAACAAGTTTAGCCCCTAATTGATCTAATACCTTTGCAACGCCAAATCCGATACTACGTTTATTAGCAATACCCATAATTACGAAGGTTTTATTTTCAAGATTAATCATTCGAAATAACTCCTTAATCATCGATTTTTTATATCTTAATCTCACTGTATAAACAATGTAGACTAATCTAACGTTATTATTTTACCATTCTTGCTTAACAATTATAAAGCAATATTATTGCCTTATGAGATGAAAAGAGGCGGAAACATAAAGATTGTACTTTGAAAAAGCTAAATGTAGAACGCATTTTTTAAATAGTGATTTTGCTTTAGCCACTCAAAAATCAGGATTAACAGCGGAGTTACCCCCCTAGCTAGCGATTTCCTATAAACAGTTCTACAAGTAGCGCAAGCTGAGCATTGTCACACCCTACAACGCTTAAGAAACAATTTTGCAAATCACTCAGTTCTTCTCAAACCCTAAATACCTTTGTCCCGACCTCATAATCAATTGTTGATTCCACTCAATCAATAATAAAACTCTAAATCTGATTTTAATTCATCAACGTACTCTTTCGAGCCCGTTACGATAAGTCTATCTTTATACCTTAATTGTGTATCACCATGAGGGACGATGGATTCATTGTTACGGATAATTCGTACAAAGATAATGTCACCGCCAAATGGGAAATTACGTAACTGAATATTTTCATATTGATGATTTAACATTTCAATTTCATATAATGATGTTTCCACATTGCTTAAAATGTTCAACATATTTGGTGTTTCGATTAAGCCTTGTAAGAAGATTTTATTACTAATGAAGTTACTGAATACTTCAATACCTTCACCTTTCATTTCTTCATCTTCATTACTGTTTTCTAGTCGACAAATGACGCGCTTAACATCATGTGCTTTAGCTAATTTAGCGACTTCTCGGTTAAGACTATCATCATTAGCAGAACAAACTACAATATCTTGATTGAATAATCCTAATCTTTCTAAGAGGTTTTCCTCATAGTGCGCAATTTCAACCACAGTTATATGATCCGATAAATTACGTTTATCTCCTAAATCTTTACGATAATATAAGGTCACGTTATAAAGATGTGGTGATAAATTTTGCACAATTGGAATCGTCAACTGATTCTTACCTATTAACGCAATATCAATTTTGCGATTAGCCTCATCCGGAATTGGAAACATTTTCTTGAAAATAATTGGTACAAACACACAAGTAATAATCGCACTTAAAATAAGTATGCCTGACATTTCAGAAGATATCGTATTTAATTGTTCTGCAATTTTAGCAGAGGCAATGACTAATGATAGTGTTGACGTTAATAAAAATGCTGATGCTATTGTTGTCTTGCTGTCAAACCATCGTCGAATAAAGAAAACTGGAATTAATTTCGAAATAATAAAAGCGATAATTAATACTGGAATGATTAATAATAATGATGGTTCTTTAATTAATGACGGAATATTTAAATCAACACCCACCATAATAAAGAAGATTGGAATAAAGAACCCATATCCAAATGAATCGAGCGTATGCACTAATTCTTCGTCTGGTTTCAGTAAAGATACAACGACACCAGCTAAGAATGCGCCTAGTATGTATTCAGCGCCTACCCCTTCAGCAAGTGCGACTAAAAGAATGATAAGGGCAAATATTGCTCTGATACCAATTTGTGTTGTGCCACCAATTAAACGGTGTAAAAATTTCATACGCTTAAATACAACACCTAATATATAGAAAATGGCCGTAAAGACAAGCAGAATTGCTGAAAGCCATACAGAACCATTACCACTACCATTGATACCACCGTATATAGTTAACAGTACCATTGTTACTAAATCGGCTAATACGGCCACTAACAATATAAATTGACCAATTGTCGTACGCATGATATTCATTTCTTTCAATGTCGGTACAACAACACCTAGTGATATCGTTGATATAATAATAATCATTAACAAGACATCATCTACTAGTCCTAACCATTTGAACGCGTACGCTAATATAACAGAAATAATCATGATAAAAGCAAACACAGTTAAGGCTAAGTTAAGATGACTTGGTACGTTCTTTTCATGCTTATTAGTACCTTGTCGATTTCTTTTATCCTTTTTAAACGTACTAAAATCAATTTCTAGCCCACTTAAAAACATTAAAAAGATAAACCCTAAAGTTGATAATATGTTCAGCATACTATCTTTATGTACTAAATTTAAAAAAGACTGACCAATAATAATCCCCATTATAATTTCAGCTACGACAACTGGTAAAAAATTGATGTTCAGCCTATTGATAATAATTGGTGTTAAAAAAGCTGCTAGAACTACAATAACTAGTGAAAAAAACTCCATTTTGTCCCCCTATGTTAAATATGACATGAATGTTGTTGCTAAACCAAAGTAAATTAACATACTTACAATATCATTTATCGTTGTAATAAATGGTCCACTGGCTACAGCTGGATCAATATTCAATTTATTCATAAACAATGGAATCATAGAACCAACTAATGTACCAACTGTCATCGCAATAGTCAGACTGCCCCCTACAATTAAAGCTAAAAATGGTTGTCTATAAATGACAACGATGATAATAAATAAGACAGTGGCACACACTAATCCTGATAGTAAGCCACTTCCCGCTTCTCTTAAAGCAACCTTAAATTTACTTTGCTCATCAATTTCTCCAGTTGAAATATTACGTACAGACACCGCTAATGATTGCGTACCAGAGTTCCCAGACATACCACTAATAATTGGTATAAATGCTGCTAACAACGCAACTTGTGATAATGTTGATTCAAAACTTCCTAATATTGTGGCGGTAATCATTCCTAAAAATGTAAGTATGATTAACCAAGGTAGTCGTTTAGTCGCGGTTTTGACAACAGAATCATTCGTTGAGTCGATATCAGATACCCCGGCTAAACGTGAGTAGTCTTCACTCGCTTCTTCATCCATGACATCTAAGATATCATCGATTGTAATAATACCTAATAAATGTTGTTGATAATCAATAACTGGCATAGCGATAAAGTCATAATCTCTCATCTTTTGTGCTACATCTTCTTGGTCATCAGCTACATTAACACTAATGACACGTTCACTCATGATATCCTCGATGTAAGCATCATTTTCTGCCACGATTAAATCTCTTAAAGATAATACACCAACTAATTGTCCGTCCGTGTTTACGGCAAAAATAACATAAATTGTTTCAGCATCTGGTGCTTGTTCTTTTACTAACATTAATGCTTCTTTAACCGGTGTATTTACATCAAGCGAAATATATTCCGTCGTCATAATACCGCCGGCTGTATCTTCTTCGTAATGTAATAGATGCTTAATTTCATTTGCATCTTCACGATTCATTAATGTTAACAAGCTAGCTACTTTCGGTTTTGACAGCTCATTTAAAATATCTACAGCATTATCGGAAGACATTTCTTCTAATACTTTACTCGCATAATGCGCATTCATCGTATCAAAGAGGTCTTCATATGCTTCATCATCAATCTCTAATTGTTCAAAGAATTCCCCAACTTCTTGTGGTGATAAAAATTCAAATATTTTTTGTCTGTTCTCATTCGTTGTATCTTCAAAGTATTCACTTTGTTCATATTCATGCATTGCTAGAAATTCTTCTCTAAAACGATCAATGTCATCTTGTATTAATAACTCATCTAACAAATTTTGATTATAGACTTCCTCATTGTTATAGTCATTATTTTCTGTTTCTAATGACAACGTCAGCACCTCCAAATCTTATTATAATTCTGTATATATCTTGTCTAGCCATTTATAATCTATCTCAATCTCAATCTCTTTATTATAAATCGGATGTATGAATGTCACTTTATAACATTGTAAAGATTGCGTATAAATAGTAGGATGACTTCCCTCATATAAATCATCGCCTACAAGTGGATGACCTATATAATTAAAGTGAACGCGTATTTGATGTGTTCGCCCGGTATGTAACTTGATTTCACATAGGCTCGCATTAGGTTTATGCGCAATCGCTTTATATGATGTTTTAGCATATTTCCCCGATTTATCTACCTTCCTAGCGATAATACTTTGACTATCTCTTGCAATTGGCGCTTCTATCACACCGTCGATTGGCGTTTGACCATAACACACGCACATATATCGTTTATCTAGCGCCATCGTCGACATTAAATGATGGATATGCCCATACTTAGCAAATACAACAATGCCACGGGTATTACGATCTAAACGTGTAACAATATGCGGTACAATCACCGAATGCATAAACTGTCCATCATTCAAATAGTACAATACGCGTTCTATCAAACTATCATGTGGATGTTCTCTTGATGGTGTACTATTTAAATGATGCGGTTTAGAAACAATAATTAAATAATCGTCTTCATATAGCACTTCAACAGGGTTGTCGGAAGGTATTAAATACGCACTAGGTATTTCTTCAGGTAACTCAATGGTTAATTCATCACCCGGCATCATCATTTTCCTAACGGTGACATGCTTATTATTAATAATTAAAGCGCCATTAAGTTTAATGGCGCTAATTGTCTTTTTAGAGTATTGATGACGCTGTAAAAAAGACTTAAGCAGTTCATTATGCTGAATCTTATATACAAATTTCATCGACCATCTTCACTCTCTATAAATGAATCATGTACCCTTTTCCAGAATGGGAATGGTCTAAATCTAGCAAATCGAACTTTCTCGTTCGCTACTCTAAATTGGATACCATTGACATTTTTATGTTTTAAACTCACATGATCAATTGTGGTAAGTATCGTGTCGTGATTAACTGGTGTGATTAAGCATGTATGATGCTTAGGCAAAACAAGTGGAGAACCCACTGTTCTAAAAACTCTATTATTGATAGAAGCAATTTCAGCGATTTGCATGGCTTCAAGCGAAGGATGTATTAACGCACCACCTAATGCTTTATTATAGGCAGTAGAACCTGATGGTGTTGAAATGCATAATCCATCACCTCTAAAACGCTCAAATTGTTTCCCACGAATACCTACATCCACAACGAGTGTCGATCCATTTTCAGTCTTCATCGTTGCTTCATTTAAAGCTAAATAACGTGTTTCATAACCATTGTCATTGTATCTCACAATAATTTCTAACAATGGATATTCAATGACTTGAAATTCAGAATTATTAATTTCGATAATTAATTTTTCCACTTCATGAGGCAACCAATCAGCATAAAATCCTAAATGGCCTGTATGTACACCGACAAATGCCACCTGTGACAACATATGACTATATTGGTGAAAAGCTTGGAGCAACGTTCCATCTCCACCTACCGAAATCACTATTTCTGGATTAACGGCATCTTCTACCATATGGAAGTCTTTCATATGATTTATCATTTTATGCTTTAATGCATTGGATTTCGAATCACCTTTTGACAAGATTGTATAACGCATCCCCACACCTCATTAGTCATGTTTTTTTGCACGTTTTTGAGAATAATATTTCTGTGCTTCTTGAATTTCATCTTTAATCTCAGACATTTCCTCGTCTAGAAGATATGCCGCTTCTGCAGCACGTTCAAGACGATGCTGAATTTCTGCTGGATAATCACCGTCATATTTATATCTAAGTGTATGTTCGATTGTAGCCCAGAAATTCATCGCTAATGTTCGAATTTGGATTTCCGCTAAAATAGCTTTCTGACCATTTAGCGTTTCAATCGGATACTCAATAATCACATGATATGAACGATAACCACTTTGTTTCGTATTATTAATATAGTCACGTTCTTCAATTACCTTGAAATCCTGGCGCTGTCTAAGCATATTAACCACAACGTCGATATCATCCACAAATTGACACATCATTCTTAGACCGGCAATATCATACATCTCTTCACGCAGTCGATCAAATGGTATACCCCTTTTATTCGCCTTATCAATAATACTCGTAATTGGTTTTACTCGACCAGTAACGAATTCAATGGGTGAAGCATCTTCTCCAACTTCATATTGCTTACGCAAACCTTTTAATTTTACCTTTAACTCGTCAACGGCTTGTTTATATGGTGTTAAAAATTGATCCCATTGATTCATAATGTTTCACTCCGCTTCACTTTAGGTCAAAAGTTTCTTCAACAGCTGAAACAAACTCCTTACCATAGTTATTATTTCCTTCAACATTCTCAAGGATATAATCTAATTCCTCTTGAAAATGTTCTAATTCCAATTCATCGTTTACAATTAATTTCTTGCCTCTATTCTCATGCAACATGGACCATGTTTCTTGAACAAAAATCAAGTAATCATACGATTGTCCATCATCTAATAAGTAGGCAAATCCATAATTATCACTATCAACAAGCATTTGCCCTACTTCTACTAACCCATCAGTTGGATCTTCTGAGTAGCAATAAATGCCATCGTCTTTAATTTTAATTTCATTTACATAAATACGCATGCTTGTTCCTCCTTATTATTCTTTACTAGTTTAACATAATTCAACTGCATAACACACGTTTGAAATGCACTTATTAATCGTTTAGTCCTGTTCAATTAACGCCGTTACGTCGCCGTTAGACGCATCATTTTATAATCTAAACTTTTTTGCTCATATTTACTTATTTCACACAACTTTAATTACTTTAAATTTTGATACAACTCAGTCATAATGTATTACAATAAATGGATTACGAGGTGCAAGTTATGGCTACAAATAACGAAATTGAATTCAAACAATTACTAAATAAAGACGTATACGATAAATTTAAGCATGCATTTTTTGAACATAAAGAACCTTTTACTCAAACAAACTATTATATTGATACGCCAAGTTTCACATTACGTAATCATAAGTCAGCATTACGTATTCGCGTTAAAAATGATACATACGAAATGACCTTAAAAGTACCAGCCGAAGTAGGTTTAATGGAATACAATCATATGGTGACATATCACCCAAACACTGGTGATGTGATATCCACGCACACATTACCGCATGATATTCGAGACATTGTTGAATCTTATGGTGTTAGTGACAATGAACTCACTATATTAGGTGCACTAACAACAGCGCGTCTGGAAACAACTTATCAAGACGAATTATTAGTATTAGATAGAAGTGATTACTTTGACAAGGTTGATTATGAATTAGAATTTGAAGTTAATGATTATAATAGCGGCTTGCAGAAATTTAATAAGCTATTAAATGAATTTAATCTTGAACACACTGTACCGAAAAATAAAGTACAACGTTTCTTCGACTACAAGAATCAAATTGAGAACTAATCAAACGTCATTGTAAAAAGTCAAATTACTTTTAAATGTAAAAATTCATGTTATATTAGTAATATATTAATGGAAATTGGTGATATTATGTCTAAAACGCCATACGATATTATAGGTGAAACAGCGCTCTACAATATGATTGATCATTTCTATTCTTTAGTCGAAAAAGATGATAGAATCAATCATTTGTTTCCTGGGGATTTTGCCGAAACGAGTAGAAAACAAAAACAATTTCTCACTCAATTTCTTGGTGGACCAAACCTATATACTGAAGAACACGGACATCCGATGTTAAAAAAGAGACACATGGAATTTAAAATAACAACTTACGAAAGAGATGCATGGTTAGAAAATATGCATATTGCAATAACCGATGCGCAATTTCCAGCTGGCGTTGGAGATTACTTATATGAACGATTACGTCTAACCGCAAATCACATGGTAAATTCCTAAATATAATTGAAGGTGAGTAAAACATGGCTGAAGAACTAAAAATCGTAGACAATAAAAGTCGTGAAGATGCTAATCTGTCACCTGTAAATAAAATTGAAATTTATTCATTTTTCGATCCGTTTAATGCAGATTGCTTTAAATTATCAGCGATTATTTCTAAATTAAGAATTGAATATAATCAATATATCCGTATCAGACATATTCTAAACCCTTCATTGAAAGTACTTACTAAGTGCCAAGCTCAAAGTACCTCTGATTTTGATAATATCGCCTTAGCTTATAAAGCCGCTGAATTACAAGGGCGTTTAAGAGCAGAGCGTTTTATACATTTAATGCAAAATGAAATCATCCCTAAGAAGGATATTATTACGGAAGAGATGATTTGTGACTGTATCATCAACGCAGGTTTAGATTACAATGAATTTAAAGAAGATCTACAAAAGCGCAAACTAACTGAAAGTTTAAAAATAGATTTACACATTGCTCGAGAAATGGAAATAGAACAGGCACCTTCACTTGTATTCTTTAGTGAAAATGTTCATGAGGAAGGACTCAAAGTCGAAGGATTATATCCATATCATATATATACTTACATCATTAACGAATTAATGGGTACCCCAATTGAGAAAAATCTTCCACCAAAAATTGAGGAATATATTCAAAAGAAACAACTTGTCACTATGGAAGAATTATTAACCATTTACGAGTGGCCCGAAAAGTTATTGACCAAAGAACTAAAAAAATTGGCATTACAACAAAAAGTTGAAAAACTTCAATATCCTGAAGGCGATTTTTGGCAATCAAAAATGCCTAGAATTTAATTAAAAACAACCAATCATTGCAGCGTCGCTTTGATTGGTTGTTTTTTGATTGTTTAACTTACTTAAGGTTGTACAACCCCATTTTTTATTTTCACATTACTTCCTTTTTGAAGCTTATCAAATTGATGCTTTGGCAACACAACAACTCTATCTCCCTGCTTTGTCTTAATAGTCACTGTATATAATGTCTCTTTAGCTTTCATTTGATGTTTTAACATATTCATTTGATAGTTAACGCTATGTTTATGTTCTTGAGATGAATTAGCAATAATATAATAAAATAGCCAATTGTTATAGAAGTTTGTTGCCATAAATTGTGATGGTACTGAAGCATATGGACTATATTTGTAATTAGGATTTAAAAGTGCACGTGTTTGATGATTGTAGCGACTTGAATGATATGTGTTTTTAGCTTTAGTATTATGAGCTATATTACTCGTTTTAGACGCTTGCGCTGCAGCACGTTGGCTGGATAGTCTTGATGCACGAGAAGCGTTAACTGCACTAGAGCGATTCATAGATGAACTTGAAGACGATGTCGTTCTAGTTGCTGCACTACTTGAAGATGCACTGCTTGAACTTGAAGACGATGAACTACTTGGTGTGCCACCATTTGAAGTTGTAGCATGTAGCTGATGATGCGTCATTTCAAACATATAAAGTAAGCTCACAATACAAATGCAACTTATCAACTTTAATATTTTGTTCACTAAGTCGTCGCCCTCCTATTTAGTTACTTGATCTTTTGAAATTACTTTTCCTTCTACATCATCATCGCCATAAGTCATATACGGTGGTCGATAGACATGTATATTTTTACCATCTTTAATGATGTAAGGTTTTTCATTACCATCGCTTAATATATGTTCATAAACATGATCTAAACTTGTGCGTTCAATATGTGAGTGCTTTTCTTTATCATTATATTTAATTTCAACATTAGGCGAATCTTCATCACCATCATTTAAGACTTCGTAATATACATACTCAAATTTTTCTGATTTCTTACTGTCATTTGATGGTTCCTTTTGTTCCCCATCGTCACAAGCAGTTAAAACGATTGTTAAGCAAATCATAGACAATAACAAAGTAAATTTTTTCATTGATACTCCCCTTTCAAATTGATTAAATATAAAATTAAATCACAACTTAATTTTAACAAATTAATATTAAAAATCATCATGTAATAGAAAAGGGAATAAAACTATTTATAAAATAAGAGATAATAAACTGAGATGGTTATTAAAAAGTATAAAAAAACGCCGTGTCTGATTACACGACGCTAAACAAAGGGGATGGGAGAAATTTTTCACTTCAAACAAAGGGGTATGTTTGTTATGTGATTAATTTCATGTTCATAATATAACACGCTAAAATAGGTGTTTCAATAATAAAGTCCCTTTATTTTTAAATTGTCACAAACTTGCCATATTGTAAACGTATACAGTTATTTTGAGCTTTCATTAACTTTTCAAACGCATCTAATTTTTGCTCAAAAACTTCACAAGCTTGCTCAATAGGTTCTGGAGATGTCATATCCACACCTGCATTTTTCAGAATTTCAATTGGGTAATTAGAACTTCCTTTTTTCAAGAATTCATTAATATATCTATCTACAGCTGGTTTACCCTCAGTAAGAATTTGATGACTTAAACTTTGTGCGGCACTATAACCTGTTGCATATTGATATACATAATAGTTCATATAGAAGTGAGGAATACGTGACCATTCTTTGCTAATATTGTCATCTGTTTCAACAACATCACCAAAATATTGTTGATTCAATTTAGCATATTCCTCATTCATAAGTGTTGCCGTCAATGGTTCGCCCGCTTCTTCAATTTGATGAATTTTATGTTCAAATTCTGCAAACATTGTTTGACGGAATAAAGTCGCTCTAAATCTTTCAAGTTCTTGATTTAACAATAATAAACGACGTTCATCATCTAAATGTTTATCCATATAATCACTTAATAACGCTTCATTACAAGTTGATGCAACTTCAGCAACAAAGATTGAATAGTCACTAGAATTTGATGGTTGATATTTACGACTGAAATAACTATGTGCTGAATGACCAAACTCATGAATTAATGTATATAAGTCAGAGACAGTATCTGACCAGTTTAATAGAATAAACGGATTAGTTAAGTGCGCACCAGATGAGTAACCACCTGAACGTTTACCTTTATTCTCATATACGTCTACCCAACGATTATTTAAACCTTCTTTAACAACATCAAGATACGTTTCACCCATTGGCTCTAACGCTTTAAGCATCCATTCTTTCGCTTCTTCATAAGGCATTTCAAATTTAACGTCTTTAACCATTGGCGTATATAAATCGTACATTTTCAGCTCATCAACGTCTAATAATTCTTTTCTTAATTTCGTATATCTGTGTAATAATGGTAAATATTTATGCACAGTTTTTACTAAATTATCATAAACTTCTTCTGGTATATGATTATTACTTAACGCACGCTCACGAGCTGTTTTATAGTTATGTGTTCGAGCATTAAACACATTCTTCTTAACTTCACCTGCTAAAGTTGATCCTAAAGTATTATTATAAGCACCATATGCTTTATATAAATTATTATATGCAGATTGACGTAATACTCGATCATCTGATTCTAAATATTTAATAAAAGTGCCTTGCGTTAATGGATGTTTCTCACCATTTTTATCGACCGCATCTTCAAATTCTAGATCAGCATTACTGAACATACCATATACATTACTTGGTGTAGACAATGCATCTTGTGCTTCAGTTAATAATCTTTCTTGTTCTGCATCTAAAATGTGTGGTCGTTTTTCGTTAATCAATTTCAAGTCAAATTCGTAACGTTTTAAATCATTATTCTCATTAATAAAAGATTGTAATTTATCTTCATCAATTTGAAGTATTTCAGGTACTAAGAAACTCCATGCTGAACTTATTTTAATGATAAGTTGATGCGCACGTGATTCAAAACCAGTATATTTATCATTTGATGTGTCTTGGTCTTGTTTTAAATGTGCATAAACATATACTTTTTCAAGTTTAGTACTAATTTCATCTTCTAATGATAACGCATTGTATAACGTTTCCGAGCTATCACCTAAGTGTCCTTTAAATTGTTCTTCTTTACCTAGATAACCTTCAACCTCTTTTAATGCGGCTTCGAAAGCTTCATCACTCTCAAAAATTGTTGTTAAATCCCACGTATCATTTGGATATTTACGTTCTTGCTCTTCTCTTGTTAATTGTTGACTCATATAGTAAACCTCCTATAATAACTAATGGTATAATTTTCTCATTATTCCCTTTGAATTGCACGTTTTAACTATATTTTCTGTAATGATTAATGAGTTCTGAGACAACATGATCCATAGAAATAGTGTTAAGGTACATCTGTCTAAATTTAAGAAAGTCTTTTAAACACTGATGCACATCACGTTCTTGTTGATTCAATAATTCCAATTGCAATTGCCACTGAACTGGATGATTTTCAATGTAAAGTTGATAAGGGAATATGTATCCGAAGTTACGATAAACAGCTTCATCTGACAACCTTAATTGATACATTGCACTTAAAGAAGGTTCAAGGACAGAATTTTGCCTTCTACATTGATTCAAGTAATGGTGTATTTCAGATTTCTTTAGCTTGAAAATGTGTTGATATGGTGGAGACATTATATTAATCTGATTCACTAATTCATTGATTTCAATTACTGTTTGTTTTGCAATAAATTGTTTGCCACCAATATGCTGAATTTGACTATATAAAACAATGCGCTTGTTCTCATGATTCCATACATATAAACACCTGTTAATTGGATGTATAAAATGTGCTTGAAATGAATTGAGATATAGCCTTCCTCTATGATATCGACAATCTTTAATCAACCAAATGACTTCCATATTCAGTTGTTTAAACCCCTTTGTTCGTTCTAAGATTTCTTCTATACTTATTCTAGAAAATTGAATTTCAATGACAAATTTTAAGTTGACTAGTATATCTGGGAATTGTTGTATCGTCGGGCAATAAGGCTCAATTTGAACGTGATAATGCTGTTGTGATAACATCTTCGCAATGAAGCTCTTTACAAAGTAATGTTGTTCCGATTCTTGCTTCGCACAATAGCTTACGCTATCCACTTTATGCGCGAAATGCGGCATTTTCTTTGTGCCACGTTTTAGTAATAGTTGTGATCTACAATGCGGACAAAAATAACTTTCTTGTTGCTTTGCACGATGCGCATATACTTGCTCGCCTTGTTGATTTATAGCCATTAACATAAATTTCACTCACCTCATAAGATTAAACGTTTGAGATGGTGATTTTACTTCTCAACACAAAAAACCGAAGCAATATTCATTGCCTCGGTATAAACCTTTCATTATTCAACCGTATCTGGGAAATAACGACGGACTTGTGCAGTAACGTTATGACTCATAATAATCTTAGCATAATCGTTTAAATACACTTCAGTTTTATCAGTTGGATATGCAAATTCTAGCATTTGACTATAACTATCATTAATAGTCTCTTGACTCACTGTTTCATCAAAGTGAACAGCATAATAATATTTATTATCATTCATATATAATAAATCTTCAAATTCATCAGTTGATAAATTATGATGATAAGCATAACTTATCACTTGTTCTAAATCATCGAATTTAACAATAACTGTTCTAATATTAGATCGTTGTTTCGTTTGCTTTTGTTCAGATTTATGCGCTTGTTTTTGTTGTGCTCTTTGTTCGAATAAGTTTTCAATACTGTCTTCATTTTCCAATGTATTTGCAAGTAATTCATTAACCTGTTCTTCAAATTGTTCATTCGCATCTTCATCTGACATATGCATAGCGTCTTCATTTTTAGATTTTGAAATCGTAACTTCCACACCTTTTTCGAAGGCATGTACTTGTATCCAAAGTGGACCTTCAACTACGAAGTCCTCTTCTTCATTGATTTCATCCATCATTGACCAGAAGAATTCTTCGCCTCTTTTACGGTTCGTCCATAAATCTTCACGACTAAATCCTCTAGCTTCAATATCACTATAAGTTATAAATAATTTGACTGTTGTGTCATCAACGCGTTCTATTCTCATATCATCTCACTCCTTACAGTCGATGAATAGTAACCATATTGTATTAGAACGTGGTGGAAATTACAATTTATTTGTTTGATTAAATTTAACTATTTTATAATCGTTATATATATTAACATATTCCCTTTTAGAGTTACAAAAAGGGAGTGGAACAGAATTCTTTTAAATTCGTCGTCCCACCCCCGCAAGGATGTCTAGAACTGAGAAAATCTTGATTTAAGCGCCTTCTCAGTTCAGTCAGCTACTGCGAATTTGCAAAATAGCTTCATTATATTATTTATGTCCTAGCTTCTTCATAATATTATAATCTTCAATTAAATTTTAGAATTAATCTACAAGACGTTGCGCTTCTTGTAATTGGAAAGTACGAACCTTTCTAGGTAAGAAACGTCTAATTTCATCTTCGTTATAACCAACTTGTAAACGTTTTTCATCTAAAATAATTGGACGACGTAAAAGTCCAGGATTATCTTGGATGATTGCATAAAGATCTTGTAATGGTAAAGAATCAATATCAACGTTTAATTTTTGGTATGTTTTAGAACGAGTAGAAATAATTTCGTCAGTTCCGTCTTCAGTCATTTTTAAAATTTGTTTGATTTCATCAATTGTTAAATGTTCAGAAAAAATGTTACGCTCCGTATATGGAATGTCATGTTCTTGTAACCATGCTTTCGCTTTACGGCAAGATGTGCAACTTGGTGAAGTAAATAATGTTACCATACATCTCACTCTCCTATTGAATGAATATTATTCATTATTTTTAAATTTATTGATTAAGAAATAATCGTTTATTTAGTCCTCTTAACCTTACAATGTAAGTATAACTATCTAACATTAAAATTAAATGAGAAAATCCTAATTTTTCTGAGAAATCTCAAATTTTCTAAAAACCTAATTTTAAAGGCTTAGAATTAACGTATAACTACATACTAACATAACTTACATTTTAAAGAAATACTGTTATAATTTAAATAATATGAATTAAAACTAAGAAAGTAGGCATCTAATATGGAGACATTATTTTCAGGAATTCAACCTAGTGGCATACCCACAATTGGTAATTATATTGGCGCATTGAAACAATTTGCTGATGTACAAAATGATTACGATTGTTATTTTTGCATTGTTGACCAACATGCTATCACAGTGCCGCAAGATAAAATCAAATTGCGTAAACAAATACGTCAACTTGCAGCTATTTATTTAGCATCAGGAATCAACCCGGAAAAAGCTACCTTATTTATACAATCTGAAGTACCAGCACATGTACAAGCTGGTTGGATGCTCACAACAATCTCAAGTGTGGGTGAACTTGAACGTATGACTCAATATAAAGATAAAGCTCAAAAGCGAACTGATGGTATTCCAGCTGGGTTACTAACTTACCCACCGTTAATGGCTGCAGATATTGTTATTTACAATACTAACATTGTTCCAGTTGGTGAAGACCAAAAACAACATATGGAATTAACTCGAAATTTAGTTGAACGCTTTAATAGTCGTTATAATGACGTTTTAGTTAAGCCAGAAATTCGCATGCCTAAAGTAGGTGGCCGTGTAATGAGTTTACAAGACCCAACTAAGAAAATGAGTAAAAGTGATGACAATCAAAAAAACTTTATTTCATTACTAGATGAACCTAACGTGGCTGCTAAGAAGATTAAAAGTGCTGTAACAGATTCAGATGGCATTATTAAATTTGATCGAGATAACAAACCAGGTATATCAAATTTATTAACAATCTACTCTAGCCTAACAAATGAATCTATTAAAGATTTGGAAGCTAAATATAAAAATGAAGGATACGGAAAATTCAAAACCGACTTATCAGAAATCGTCAAAGATTTCTTAATTGATTTCCAAAAGAAATATGATGAATTTTATCATTCAGACAAATTAGATGAAATACTAGATCATGGTCGCGATAAAGCTCAAAAAGCCTCATTCAAAACATTGAAAAAAATGGAACGCGCTATGGGACTAGGACGTAAACGATAATAATAAAAAAGTGAGATGACTAAACTCATCTCACTTTTTTATTACCTATTTTCAGTTATTTTCTCCCTTTAGGGTTAAATGCATCTTTAAGTCCCTCACCAATAAAGTTAATGCTTAGTATTGTAAACATAATCATTAGTGCAGGGGGCATCCATATCCAGGGCTTAGAACTAATAATGTCGCCTTCTTGTGCATCACTTAACATGTTCCCCCATGAAGGAATGGATTTACTAATCCCAAATCCTAAAAAACTCAAACCAGATTCTACTACAATCATTCCTGCAAATGTTAAAGTAGCTTGTACAATAACTACACTTAAAATATTAGGTAATAAATGCTTTAAAATAATTTTATGTGTGGGCGTACCAATCGATTTCGCTGCTAAGAAATATTCATTTTCTTTCTCTTGCATGACTTTCCCACGTACTAACCTAGCAATGCCTCCCCAACTAAGAACGATAATAACTGCTACTAAAATAATCGCTGAGCCGTATGGATTTTTAATTTTATCACCAAGCGCAGCATTTAAAACGATTGCGAAAATTAAAAACGGAAAAAGCATTACAAATTCAGTGACACGCATTAATAGGGTATCAAGTATGCCTCCAAAATAACCTGATATGACGCCTATTGCTATCCCAATTATCAGCATACCAATCGTAGAAACTAATCCAATTGTCAACGACATTCTTCCTGCAAATAATAATCTACTGAAATTATCTCTACCTCCGGAGTCGGTTCCTAATATATTTTGAGAAGTCATGTCACCTTTGATATTTAATAAATCCTGCTGATTAATAGGCAACGGTGCTAATAATGGTGCAATAATTGATATAATGGCTACTAAAATTAAAAATACTAATGATGCCATAGCAATTTTATTCTTGGCAAATTTGTGTAAGGCAATCTTTGTAGGTGAAGATGCTTTTTTTACAGTTTTTAAGTGATTACGTCGTTTGGTCATCATTTACCTTTACCTCTTCTCATTTTAATTACTACGAATTCTAGGATCGACAAAATTATAAGTTATATCAGATATAAGATTTCCAAATAACCCCAAAAATGAAAAGAATAACGTTAACGCCATCATTAATGGATAATCTTGCCCAGTTACTGATTCTAAAAATAATTTACCAATACCATTAAAAGAAAAAATTGTTTCAGTAATAACCGCACCGCCTAAGATACTTACAATATCAGCTCCTAAAAACGTAATAATTGGAATTAATGAGTTACGTAAAATATGTTTATTATAAATTTTATTCATTGATAAACCTTTTGCTTTAGCAGTTAAAACATAGTCTTTATTAGCATTATCAATAATATCGTTTCTTAAATACTGAATATAACCGGCAGTTGATAATAATCCCAACGTTAAAGCAGGTAAAATCGTATGATAGAGCTTACTCAAATAGTATGCAAAACTTCCTTCTTGAAGATTAATATCGACTGACCCTTGAAAAGGAAATATTGGGAATTGAAATGCAAATAGATAAATTGCAAATACACCGGCAATAAATGAAGGAATAGCCAACATAACGTAGTTAAAAACTTGAATAGTATAGTCTCCTATTGAATATGCATATCTTCCTGAAACAATTCCTAGAATAAACGATAATATATATGTAATTATTAGAGATACAACACCAAGCAATATTGTATTAGGCAAGCGTTCGATAATTAAATCAAATACTGGTCGCTTATATTTAATAGATTCTCCTAAATGACCATGTGCTACATTTCCAATCCATCTGACATATTGCGTTGGTATAGAATCATTGAGACCTAGTTTTTCTCTCTGAGCGGCAATTGCCTCTTGCTTAACATGAGGGTTGTATTGTCCACTAAAAGGATCACCTGGTTGAATTATTGCTAAGCTAAATACCACGATTGATATCAAAAACAATAATGGTATCATTAAAAGAAATCGTTTTAAGATGAGTTTTATCATTTAGCATTCACCCTTTCAGTAAAGAAGCAAGCAACATGATGTTGTGATTTTATTTCTTCTAGCTTCGGTCTTTGCTCGCGACACTTATCTTGTGCAATCGGACATCTAGTGTGGAATGGGCATCCTTTAGGTGGATTACTTGGAGATGGTAATTCTCCCTTCAAAATAATTCTATTTCCCTTAGCCTGATTAAATTGGGGTATAGACGAAATTAAAGCCTTAGTATAAGGGTGTTGTGGATTTTTATATAACTCAGTACTATCTGCGATTTCCACCATATGTCCTAAGTACATAACACCTATCACATCACTAATATGTTTCACTACACTCAAATCATGAGCTATAAATAAATAGCTTAAATTAAATTCTTTTTGTAGATCTTTCATAAGATTTAATACTTGAGACTGAACAGATACATCTAAAGCACTCACAGGTTCATCAGCTACAATAAGTTTTGGTCTAATTGCTAGCGCTCTAGCTATACCTATTCTCTGTCTTTGTCCCCCTGAAAATTGGTGCGCATATTTGTAATACGTATCCTCACTCATCCCTACGCAGTTTAATAAATACATTACTTCATCTTTAAGTTTCTTTTTATCAACTACATGGTAATTTTGTAACGGTTCGCCTATGATATCTCCAACCATCTGCATTGGATTTAACGAAGCATAAGGGTCTTGAAATATCATTTGAAAATTTTTACGCGCTTCTCGTAATTTTTTTCCATTTAATTGCGTAATATCAACATCATTAATTTTAATTTCACCCGATGTTATATTTTCTAATCGAACGATAGATTTTCCAAGCGTTGACTTACCACATCCTGATTCTCCTACTAAACCAAATGTTTGTCCTTTTTTAATTGTAAAAGAAATATCATCTACTGCTTTAACGTATTGCGTTGGTTTAAAAGGGCCTGATTTAATAGGATAATATGTTTTTAAATTCTGTATTTCTAAGATGTTATCCATTTTTTCTTCCTCTCTATTGGTCTAATAGATGACAGCGTACTTGACTACCGTCCCTACTCATAAGTTTTGGTTCTCGTTGGTTACATAATTCCATTCTGACTTCGCATCTATTCGCAAAACGACATTGATTTTTATTAAACTCAGTTATACTGGGTACCATGCCATCAATCACTTCTAAATACTCCACACTTTCATTTAACTTTGGAATTGTACGAAGTAATTTCTTAGTATATGGGTGTTTAGGATGATTTAAAATTTGATGTAATTCCCCAAATTCAACAATTTGTCCAGCGTACATGACGATGACTTTATCACAAAATTCCGATACGACACTTAAATCATGCGTAACCAGAATAATTGACATGTTATTTTCTTGCTGTAATTTTTTTAGTAATTCAAGAATTTGTGCTTGTATCGTTACATCTAATGCTGTAGTCGGTTCGTCAGCAATTAATAATTTTGGGTTACAAGAAATTGCAATCGCAATCATCACTCTTTGTCGCATTCCACCGGATAATTGATGCGGATAGCTATTTAATACTTCTTCTACTCGAGCTATCCCTACTTGCTGTAACAATTCTTTAGCCAACACATATGCTTCTTTTTTCGTTTTATGTAAATGTAAAATAATAGGTTCTATTAATTGATTTTTGATTTTAAATACAGGATTCAGTGCCGTCATAGGCTCTTGAAACACCATACCGATATCTTTCCCTCTAATTTTTCGGTATTCACTTTCACTAGCATTTTGTAGCGCTTTACCGTCGAATATAATTTTACCGTGTGTGATTTTAGATATTTTTTCTGGTAAGAGTTTTACAATTGACTTATTTAAGATTGATTTGCCACATCCAGATTCTCCAACAATTCCAAGTGTTTCATTACTTTTTAATTTAAAAGAAATTTGATCAATTGTAGGGTACCAGTTGTTGTTTATATTAATAGATGTTTCTAATTCATTTATTTCTAATAAATAGTTATCCATAATTTGCTCCAATCAATAAACCTCGACTAAAGTCGAGGTTCATCTTTTATTCTTTAGTTATTTGATATAAATCCTTATCTGAGCCAATTGAGATATCAACATTTCTCACTTTATCATTGACTACTGTAATAGTATCTAATTGAACAATTGGTAATGCTGGAAGAACTTCATTAGTATGTTTTTGCCATTCTAAGTAAATTTCTTTACGTTTTTTATCGTTATTTCCTACTTTATTGAAATCTAACGCATCATCTAACAATTTATCTGATGTTTTATCATTAGTACGCATTTCGTTTTGTGGTCTGTCAGTATGATATAAATCAGAAGGATCTGGGTCAGAACCGCCTGTCCATGTTCTGAAATATACTTCCATATCTTTAGAAGCACTCGCTAAATCATCGTTATATTTACCGAACTCAACCATTTTCACATTCGTTTTTAATCCTACTTTTTCCCAGAAATCTTTAATAGCCGCAGTTCTAGGTTCAAATGTAGGGTTTGATCCTGAATAATGTTTTAAGTTAATTTCAAAAGGTTTACCGTTAGGATCTTCTCTGAAACCATCACCATTTCTATCTTTATATCCTAATTTATCTAACATTTTTTTAGCTTTTTCAGGATCGTAACTATAGTTATTTAAGTCTTTTTGATCGGCTGCAATCCAATGGATAGATGGAACAAAGCTATTTAGTTCTTTACCATAACCTTGATAAAATGCTTTAATCCATTTTTTTCTATCAATTGCATATAACATTGCTTGTCTAAGTTCTTTTTCTTTATATTTAGGACGTTCTGCACCAGTTTTATTCTTCTCTTTATCATAATCATGAGATACAAAACCAATAACAGAATAGTCTGTGCCTGGTGCTGATAATACTTTAAGTTTTCCATCTCCAGATTTTTTAGCTTCTTGAGCAATACTACCTGTAGTAGAATCAGTCATATCAATTTCGCCATTTTTCATAGCTTTCACAATTTGTGTTTGATCAATAACTTTTAAATTAATTTTGTCTAAACTTGGTTTGCCTTGCCAATAATCATTAAATTTCTCTAATTGAACTGCTTCACCTTGAACAACTTTTGTCACCTTATAAGGTCCAATACCAATTGGATGTTTTCTGATTTTATCTGATTTTGCTAAATCTTTAACTGCTACATCGCTTAAATATTTTTTACTTAATAATGGACCAGCAAAGAAGCCTTCAAGATAGTTTACTTTCTTCTCTTTAAAAGTAACTTCCATAGAATAATCATCTAGTTTTTTCAATCCACTAATCGTGTCCGCTTTGCCTTCATGTTTTTCTTTAGCACCTTCGATGTTTTCAACGATAGGGAAATAACTACCTTCATAATCTTTGTCTGCTAAAACATTTAAAGTATAAATCCAGTCATCAATTTTAAACTCATTACCATCTTGCCATTTAATGCCTTTTTTAATTGTAAATTTAATCCTCTTACCTGGATCAATATCTTTCCATGAAGCAATAAATGGTTTAGGTTTCATATTTTTATCTAGTTTAATTAATGATTCATTATAATAAGCTTCGACTGCTGAGTCTGAAGCATCTGAACTCAACACAGATGACAGTGTTCCTGAAGGAGCAGCATTTAAACCTACGTTTAATACTCCACCTTTGTGATTAGATGTTTCTGTTTTTGACAAATCCTTTGAATTTTCATCCTGTTTTCCTTTTCCACATGCACTCAATACTAATACTGCTACTAGTAAGAGTATTAAATATTTACCAATGACTTTCACTCACATCAATCCTCCTGTTGATTCTAAGATGTTTTTCTTATTTTACTTCTAAAATAAAAATTAACAAGTTAAATTTTAGAATTTTCAGATAGTATTTTATTTATTAACTTTCAATTAATTTAAATTTTCCAAAAAAAATACAACCTAACTATCTTATTCGTAGCTAGGCTGCATTTTGACACTCTTTATTCATTTTTATTTTTTCTTACCAGTTTCTCTATCAATCGATTTGTCCATATATGCATGTTTTAATGAATAATCTCCACCAATTTGGTGATACTCAATACCTTTTAATTGTGGATTTCTTAATGAAGCAGCACCTTTTTGATAAATTGGTGCTACAGGTGCATCATTTAAGAAAATTTCCTCAGCTTGGCGCATAGCAGCAAATCTCTCATTTGGTTTTTGTAATAAACTACCGTTCGCTTTTTTTAATAAGTTGTCATATTCTTTACTACTCCAACCAGTGTTGTTTTGAGCGTTTCCTGTTGTCATCGTATCTAAGAAAGTGATTGGATCAGGATAATCTGGTCCCCAGCCTGATAATGACATTGAGTAATTCATCGTCAATTCAGCTTGAACTCTTTGTTTAAAAGGTAATTGCTTAACTTTTACCGTTACTCCTGGTAAATTATTTTCAATTTGAGATTTAATAAATTCCGCAGAAATTTTAGAATCTGGTGTATCTTCAGTATTTAATGTGAAGATAAATTCATCTTTACCTAGTGCTTTCTTCGCTTTTTCTAAATGTTCTTTTGCTTTTTTAGGATTGTACTTTAGTGGTGAATTTACAGTATCAGCATAATTTTTGCCATCTGGTGTTTTAGCTGTTCCTCGTGCAGTAAAGCCATCAAACGGTTTTGCACCTGTACCAAGCACTTCATTAACATAATCCTTTTTATTAATTGCTTGAGCAATCGCATATCTCATGTCTTTATTTTTAAATTCTGGTTGTTCTTTCTGATTTAGTTTCAAAAAGAATGTAGATGCTAATAAACGTTTGAATAACGCTGGACTATCTTTATACTTGTCTACTTGTTCAGATGTTATACCTGCAACATCAACAGAACCTGTATCGTATAATGAGGCACCAGCTTGTGTATCTTTCAATATTTTATAGTTGACTCTATCCAATTTAACATGGTTTTTATCCCAATAATCATTATTTTTAGTTAACATGATTTTATCTTCTACAGCCCACTTATCAATTTTAAAAGGACCATTATAAACAGTCTTATCAGCAGTAGTACCATAAGATTTACCATATTTTTTTACTACTTTTTCATTTTGTGGCATAAACGTACCAAAAGCTAACATTTGTTGGAAATAAGGAATTGGCTTTGTTAACTCAACTTGTAATGTGTAATCATCTAATGCTTTTACTCCTAAATCTTTAGGTTTCTTACCATTTTTATTTAGATTAATATCCTCTGCATTTTTCAAATCGTACATTATGTATGCATATTCTGATGCAGTTTCTGGATCAACAGCTTTACGCCATGCAAATACAAAATCATGTGCCGTTACCGGGTCCCCATTAGACCATTTTGCATCTTTACGTAATTTAATTGTCCACGTTTTTCCACCATTTGATTTTTTAGGTTGTCCTTTTGCGACACCTGGTACAGCTTCATCTTTACCATTAAGCGAATATAACCCTTCGAATACTTGATTGTATATCGTAAATGAAACTGTATCAGTAGCTAGCGTTGAATCAAGTGTATTTATATCTGAAGAAGTGGCAACTCGATATGTTTGCCCACTATCATCATATAATCCACCACCTTTACCACATGCACTTAATAGTAAAGTAGTTACAATTAAACCTAAAATCACTTTAAAGTTAATTTTTCTCATAACAATTTCATCCTCCTTCCCCAGTATTAAACGCTTTGCGTTAGATGCTGTTCTTTTAATTGAGCCGCTTCTTCATCAGTAACAAAGACAAAATGACCAGGTCTAATTTCTTGAAGGCTTCGCTCACTATTTTTAGATTCATCATCTTTGTATGCTACACGTTTACGTGTTCTTTCACTATCTGGGTCGGGTTGTGGAATGGCTGATAACAATGATTTAGTGTATTCATGTAATGGATGATAGTATATTTCATCGGCAGAACCCAACTCTACAATTTTCCCAAAATGCATCACTGCAATACGATCTGAAATATATTTAACCATAGATAAGTCATGTGCAATAAATAAGAAAGTAATACCTCGTTCTCGTTGTAGTTTCAACATTAAGTTAACAACTTGCGCTTGAATCGATACATCTAGCGCTGAAATTGGTTCATCCGCAATGATAAACTCTGGTTCAACGGCCAACGCACGTGCAATGCCAATACGCTGTCTTTGTCCACCTGAGAATTCATGGGGATACCTGTTTGCGTGCTCTTTACTTAAACCTACTGTTTCAAGTAAATCATATACACGACGTTTACGATCTTTTTTACCACTAGCTAATTTATGAATATCAATTCCTTCAGCAACGATATCCATTACCTTTAACCTAGGATTAAGAGATGCGTATGGATCTTGAAATATCATTTGAATTTTTTTATTGAATTTCAATAAATCTTTACGTTTAGAAATTTTCTGAATATCTTGACCTTCATATAAAATTTCTCCACTAGTGATGTCATTTAATTTAATAATTGCTTTTCCTGTTGTTGATTTACCACATCCTGACTCTCCAACTAACCCTAGTGTTTCCCCTTTATAAATGTCAAAAGAGATGTCCTCTATGGCTCTTACTTCATTTCGTTTACCTTCATTAAAATATTGTTTTAAATTTTTAATTTCTAATAATATTTCATTATTCTTATCCATCGAACGACACCCTTTCTACTTGACGTGGTTTGTCGTAATTATTAGGCATTTGGCGTTGTCTCTTCATCACCATTTCTGGTGGTGCTACTTTAGGCGCTCTTTCGTCTAATAACCAAGATTTAACAAAATGAGTTGGTGATACTTTAAACCATGGTGGTTCTTGTTTGAAATCAATATCTAAAGCGTATTGACTTCGTCGAGCAAATGCATCCCCTTTAGGTGGATGTAGTAAATCAGGAGGTGTCCCTGGAATTGCAATTAATTCTGTATCATTGCTCGTAGTTAAATCAGGCATAGATGAAAGTAATCCCCAAGTATATGGATGTTTTGGATCATAGAAGATTTCATCTACATCCCCGGTTTCCACCATTTGTCCGCCATACATGACAGCAACCCTATCTGCAATATTTGCTACAACACCTAAATCATGTGTTATGAATATAATTGATGTATCAATTTTTTGTTGCAATTCTTTCATTAAATCTAATATCTGTGCTTGCATAGTAACGTCTAAGGCAGTCGTTGGTTCATCAGCGATTAATATTTTCGGTTCACAAGCCAAAGCTGTTGCGATAACAATCCTTTGTCTTTGCCCACCAGAGAATTGATGTGGATACGCTTTGAAACGTTTTTCTGCATTAGGTAATCCTACTAAATTCAATATTTCTAGCGCACGTTTTTTAGCGTCCGCCTTATTATAATTTTTATGCTTGATAAGTGGTTCCATAACTTGCTTACCAATTTGCATCGTCGGATTAAGCGATGTCATTGGATCTTGGAAAATCATTGAAATGTCTTTACCACGTAATTTAATAAGCTCATTTTCAGATTTGACGGCCAAATCTTCGCCCAAGAAATCAATTTTCCCCTTTTTTATTCTTCCAACATCCCCTTGGAATAATTTAGTAATTGCTTTTGTCGTTACAGATTTACCCGAACCAGACTCGCCTACTATTGCTAACGTTTCCCCTTTGTTCAAATAAAAATCTACGCCTCTAACTGCCTGCACTTCCCCTGCCGTAATGTCAAAGGAAACATGCAAGTCGTTTACTTCTAAAACTCTTTCTGACATAACCTTTGCCTCCTTTTTTATTTACGCATCTTAGGGTCAAATGCATCGCGTAAACCATCGCTAAATAAGTAAAAGAATAAGATGAGCAAACTTAATACTGTTGCAGGAATAAATAGTTCATGTGGATGAATTAATAACATAGCACGTCCATCATTAACTAATGAACCAAGTGATGTTTGTGGTGCTGGTACACCGATCCCAATGAAGCTTAAGAATGCTTCAAAGAATATGGCACTTGGCACTGTGAACATTGAAGTTACAACAATTGCGCCTAATGTATTTGGTAAAATATGTTTAAAAATTAAGTTGAATTTTGATGCACCTAATGTTCTTGATGCCATCACAAATTCTTGATTTTTTAACTTTAAGAATTCCCCACGAACTACCCTACTCATTCCTAACCATCCGGTAATCGACATGGCTAAGATAATTGTCCATATAGACGGTTCAAATATGAGTACAAATAAAATTACGACAATTAAGTTAGGAATAGATGCAATAATTTCTAGAATACGTTGCATGATATTATCTACCCGTCCTCCGAAGAAACCGGATATCGCACCATATACAACACCAATAAAAATGTCCAGTACTGCAGCTACTACACCGATAAATAATGAAATTTGAGCACCTGTCCATGTACGTGTCCATAAATCTCTACCTAATTGATCAGTACCAAACCAGAAATTTTCTTTAACGCCTGCATCTTTATATGCGTTTGTTCCATCTGCGCCTGTTCCGTCAAATGGAAGGAAAGGCACCTTATCTAATAATGGAATTTTAGCAGGTAAATTTCGTCTTGAGACATCTTGTTCAGCATAATCATGATCACTTAATAAAGGACCAATAAAAGCCATAATAACAATTAAAACCAATCCGATTAATCCAACAATAGCCAATTTATTTCTTTTTAATTGGGTCCAGGCATCTTGCCAGAAGTTTTTACTTTCTCTTTGCATTTCTGGTTCTCTATTTAAATCAAGCTCTCTCATTACGAAATCAGAAGCTGCAATGCCTTCAGAGGTATGTGTCATAGCCGCATTTGAATGATCATCAAATGGCTTTTCAAATTTATCATTTGCCATTACTTTTTACCTCCTTGTACACGAATTCTTGGGTCAATGATTCCGTATAAAATATCTACGATAAAGATTGAAACAATAAATAAAGTACTGAATAAAATCGTTGTAGCCATAATAACTGAGAAGTCATTTGTCGTAATCGATCTTACGAATTGGTCCCCTAATCCCGGAACACCAAATATATTTTCAATGGTTAACGTACCTGTTAGAATTCCCGCTAACATCGGTACTATGATGGTAATAATTGGTATGAGTGCATTTCTTAATGCATGCCCAAATAGCACACGCAAAGAAGAATTCCCTTTTGCTCTTGCTAATAATATGTAATCCGAACTTAAAACTTCTATCATTTCAGCTCGTATGTATCTTGCTACTGTTGCCATAACCCCTGCAGATAACGCAAGTGAAGGTAATACAGCTGTAGCAATTCCTTCCCAACCAGCAACAGGGAACCATCTTAATCTCACCGCAAAAACATATTGTAGAAGTACGGCTAAAACGAACGATGGTACGGATACAGCGATAACTGAAATCACAGTAGTTGTATAGTCTACCCATGTATTTTGCTTAGTTGCAGCTGCAATACCAAGGATTAGACCTAAAATTATACCTATAATCATAGCGATAATACCCATTTCCATTGATGGAATTAATCTCGGTCTAATTAACTCCCATACCGGTTGATTATGATACTGGAATGAATAACCAAAGTCCCCTGTTACAACGTTCTTTAAATAATGAAGATATTGAACGGCAACCGGATCATTTAATCCATATTTTTCATTAAGAATAGCCTTTTGTTCAGCACTTAATTTTGCATCATTAAACGGTGAACCTGGCATCATTTTCATTAAGAAAAATGTAATCGTAATAATGATAAACAGCGACAAAAACATGTACCCCAATCGTTTTAAAACATATCGCGTCATTACTCCGCCCCCTTTTGAATTTTCGAAATTAACATTCCCTTCAAAATTTTCAGAAATATTTAGTAATATTATATATACAATTTTCATACAATTGCAATATAATTTTCACAATATTTAAAAATTGAATTGTAAAATAAATGTTCTTTTTTACTGTTTTTAATATTATAATCCGATGTTTTAGATTTAAGATATTATTCTTTATACGAATACGTTAAACTAGTATTAACTTCATCAGGGGGTATACAAATGAAACATAAAAAAAGTTGGGGGCTCTGGTTGTTAAGTACTCCTATGATTACATTGATAATTTGGTTAATCTTTTCTAACCATTCCTTTATTTCATACATAAATACATTATTTTATCTATCACTTATAATCTTTATACTCGTTTTCATTATTTTATTAGTTCAAGAAGGCATTTTCGACGCTACAAGTTATGGTTTTCGACGTATTCGTTATCAAATGTCTTCGCGTGCAAAGAAAAAGACAATGGAACATGATGCGTTTTTTAATCCTTCACAAGTCAAAAAAGAGGTTTATTTTATATCATCATGGATTTTTCCTGCGCTAATCATCAATAGCTTATACTTTGTGTTAACAATCATCATTTCCATTTTTTATTGATAAAAAGACAAAAAAATAGCGAGGGTGGGACAGAATTCTTTTTAAATTCGTCGTCCCAGCCTCGCTATTTTATGATATTAATCTTCAAATTTTTTAAATACTAATACTGCGTTATGACCACCAAAGCCAAGGCTATTACTCATTGCATAAGTAATTTCTAAATCTTGCGCTTCATTTGGAACAATATCAAGATCACATTCAGGATCTGGTGTATTGGCATGAATCGTTGGTGCAACTTTAGAATCACGAATTGATAATGCTGAGAAGATAGCCTCTAAACCACCAGTAGCACCTAATAAGTGACCAGTCATTGATTTAGTTGAGCTAACTTTTAAATGATTAGCGGCTTCTCCAAATGTATTCTTGATTGCTCTAATTTCATACATATCACCAACAGGCGTACTCGTACCATGTGCATTTAGATACTGAACATCTTTTGCTTCAATACCAGCATCATCAAGTGCTGCTTGCATTGCACGTGAGCCACCTTCGCCTTCAGGTGCTGGAGCTGTAATGTGATAAGCATCACCTGTTGAACCATAACCAACAATTTCAGCATAGATTTGAGCACCACGCGCTTGTGCAGATTCTAATGATTCAAGCACTAAAATTCCGGCACCTTCACCCATTACGAAACCATCTCGGCCTTCTTGGAATGGACGACAAGCTGTTTCTTTATCATCATTCGTAGATAATGCTCTGCTAGCACTGAATCCTGCAAGTGCCATATGCGTAATCGGCGCTTCTGTACCACCTGTAATCATCGCATCTGCATCGCCACGTTGAATGATTTTAAAAGCTTCACCAATAGAGTTAGTGCCTGTTGCACATGCTGTAACTGTAGAACCATTTGGTCCTTTTGCACCTAAATCAATCGATACCTGACCAGTTGCCATATCAGGAATTAACATTGGTACGAAGAATGGACTTACACGTCTAGGCCCTTTCTTTTGAAGCGTCGTATGCGCTGTTTCAAACGTTTCCATACCACCAATACCTGAACCAATCCATACACCGATGCGATTAGCAGTTTCTTCATTGATATCTAGCTTAGCATCTTCAACTGCTTGACGTGCTGCAACTACCGCATATTGAGTGAAACGGTCCATACGGCGTGCGTCTTTCTTATCGATATGATCTTCAATATTAAAATCTTTAAGTTCACCTGCTAAGTGAACATTATAATCTTCTGTATCTACTCTAGTAATTGTATCGATACCATTAACACCTTTTAAGGCATTTTCCCAACTTGTTTGGGCATCATTGCCAATAGGTGATAATGCACCCATACCAGTAATTACAACTCGTTTATTCTCAGTCATACATTAAATCCTCCTATTTACCCCATTTGATAACCATAGCGCCCCATGTTAGGCCACCACCAAAACCTACTAACACGAGTGTGTCATCATCTTTAATTCTTCCATTCTCTAATTCTTGTGAAATACTTAATGGTATTGAGGCAGCAGATGTGTTACCAAAGCGATTAACAGATACACTCATCTTTTCTCTCTCTATACCAAGTCTTTCTCGTGCTGATTCCATAATTCTAATGTTTGCTTGGTGAGGAATAAACATATCAATATCATCAGATTTTAGTCCTGCCTTGTCAACAACACGCGTTGAGGCTTCACCCATAATTCTTACAGCAAACTTAAAGACTTCTCGTCCGTTCATAACTAGTTTACCAGTATCTTTATTTAAGTATAAGTATTTTCCACCGGTACCGTCAGATCCCATTTCATAGCTAATGATACCTCGGCCTTCTGAAACCTCACCAATAACTACTGCACCAGCACCATCACCGAATAAAACGGCTGTTGAACGGTCTGTTAAATCTGTTATCTTAGATAATTTATCTGCACCGACTACAAGTATATTTTTATAATCGCCAGATTGAACATATTGTTTTGCCGTTATCATAGAATACATGAATCCTGAACAAGCTGCTAATTGATCCATAGTAGGTACTTTACGCGTACCTAATTTTTCTTGTAACATATTGGCAACTGATGGAAACGGCATATCCCCAGTAGCACTTGCCACAATAATCATATCTATATCAGCTGGTGTGAGTCCTGCATCTTCAATCGCTTTTTTACTAGCTTCAAATGCTAAATCGGATGTATCTTGCTCTTCACTTGCCCAACGTCTTTCTTTAATACCAGTCATTTTAGAAATCCATTCATCTGAAGTTTCTAAAAAACTTTCGAAATAAGCGTTATCAACGACTCTCTCTGGTGCATATGCACCAAATCCTTTTATACCTACGTTCATGAACGTACACCTTCTTACTTCAATTTTTAATACCAGGTATTAATTTAACACACTTTTTTACCTCTACTCAAGTAGTTACCCTTTCAAGATGATGATTTTCTACTAAATAAAAAAGTACGAAGTATAATCAGTTATTTGCTATCTCTATACAAAACGACTACTTTACATTAAAATGGAAGTATATAAATTATGGAGGTCATCGGTATGAAATACCTCGTAACTTTTATTTGGGCAGTCATCCTATTACAAATGGTTAACTTTGTATTGAATAGTTTAAATGGCGGTGGATCATTAAACTTTATTACGCCATTAATTCTAGCAGTTGTCTTTACAATTGTTATTGCTATTTTAGGTGCAATGATTAAACCAGATGACTTTACCCGCCAAGGTAACAGACATATTTAATAACATAGCATGTTTATTAAAGAAACAAATGCGATAAGTGAAACAAGTACACTGTTTCATTTATCGCTTTTTTAATTTGATAATAAAGTACCTAAACTACTTCTGGATGCCCTTCAGTCCCCCATCAATAATGCTAATCTGGTTTTCATCACTATGTCTGAAAAGTAACGTTGCTTTCTACTTGTAATAGTCATTACCCATATTATCCCAGTGTAATGATTAATATATGTATTACTTATAATTAAACAGGTCCTATACCTTACCTTTTCCAATTCCATTTACAGGCCTCATATCAATTTTTTTATGTCAATCTCCAAATCTGCTTGCTTTAAAATTTGCTTTTTTAAACTAATTGCTTGGCTATTACCATTTTCAAACGCTTTTGTAGAGGTCATTTTGAATTGTCCACTTTTTACTTATTACAATTAAACAAAATGCACTTACTTAAGCATATGCTTTATTATCTTACATATTGTATCTCAAATAGTGTGGGTGAGACGCCTCTAGGAATAGCATTAGCTTAAGACAAGTCTACAATTAAAAAACAATTCATCACAACCTACAAGACTTTGAAAAAGGCTTCTAAAGTGATGAATTGCTTACCCTTTCTAACCATTGGCTTAAGCCATGCCTAGGGCAAGCGAACCCAACACTATGCAGAAATACATAAGGCTGAGACATTTTATTTTGTCTCAGCCTTTATTAGCATTATGGCAGTAGCTGACTGATTTGAAAATGCGCTTAAATCAAGCTTTCTCATACCTAGTCATCCTTGCTGGGGCGGACAACGAAATTATTTTCATTTCTGTTCCGCTCCTTCTACTCTATTATTTTCTATTCAAATAGGTTCTGTATGGGCTTCAATTGTTTCTAAGATTTTATGTTTCAAATTTTCATGCAAATGGTCAACTACTCGATAATTTCTATATTGAATATCTAAAGATCGAATTTGTACCGTATCAATAATTCCAGATATATTTCCTAATTTAGTTTTAACTTCTATGTCTGAAGGGTAACGTTTATTTCTACTTGTAATAGGCATTACCCAAATTATCCCAGTATATTGATTAATATAATTATTACTTATAATTAAACAAGGTCTATACTTACCTTTTTCAATTCCTTTTACAGGGTTCAAATCAATCTTTATTATGTCAAACTGACTTACCACTTTTCTTTACCTACATCTTGTCCATAATCTATTTCCTCTTCATTATATATACCGCCATTTTTATAATAATTATGAATTTGTTCTTTTATTGATAGTTCTTTTTTAGAAAATACAACCTTTCCGTCATTAGTGACATATACATCTAAATCATCACCAATCTCCAAATCAGCTTGCTTTAAAATTTGTTTATTTAAACTAATTGCTTGACTATTACCATTTTTAAACACTTTTGCGGAGTTTATTTTAGATCGCCCCTTTCTTATTGCTTAATATTATTATACAAAATGTACTTACTTAAGTATATACTTTATTATCTTACATATCTTTATTTCAAATAGTGTGGGTGAGACGCCTCTAGGAATAGCATTAGCTTAAAGACAAGACTCTAATCAAAAAGCAATTCATCACAACCTACAAGACTTTGAAAAAGGCTTCTAAAGTGATGAATTACTTATCCTTACTAACCATTGGCTTAAGCCATGCCTAGGGCAAGCGAACCCAACACTATCTA
>NZ_JAESMI010000081.1:0-58759 GCF_017893095.1 Staphylococcus sp. GDX8P80P
AATATGAAAATCTACAAACAAAGCAAGTTGGGGTCGAGGAACTTAAGTGTTTAAACACTTAAGTAAGTAGTTCTAATGATTAAAATCAAAGAACTACTTTAGAGCCTTTCCCACAGGAAAGCGTCGCAACCAAAGAATATTATCCATCCAAGAGCTGCTTTAGAGATAGCACCCCAGGAACGCGAAGCAACTTATGTGAGTGATTATCTATCTAAGAACTATTTTACAAGACCGCGGCTCGACCCATCCCCCTAGGCAAGCGAGTCAACAATACAGAGTATTGTAAATAAAGAAGCCAGTAAATGAATTTATAAAAAACTCATTTACTGGCATTTTTGCTATTGTCCCAGACTTTTCTTAATATATGTTCATTTATTTATATTGGATGTTACCACCATCCGTTTGATTCACGGAAACTAATCGCAGCTTCAATAGAACCATAACGTTCTTTAGCATATGAAATCATGCCTTTAGTTTGAGTTTCAACTGAACCATAACCCCAAGATTGATTGGTTTGTCCTAAACCATGATATTGTCCGTTAGACGCATTAGGATCTCCACCGGATTCAGGTAAGACAATTTTCTCCCATAGTTCTTGCGTTCCTCCAGCTGCGATAAATTGTTTGTATACTGAAGATGAACTTTCATCACTAGAAGTTGTAGTATTACTTGTTGATGCAGTATTTTCTGATGAAGTATCAGTAGTATTTGAAGTTGTAGTTGCTGCTGATGCTACGTTTGAATATTGATTTTGTTGTGAAGGTTGAGTGTGTTGTAACTGTGTATGTTGATTATATTGACATGATTGTTGTTGGTTGTGTGTCATTTCACTTGCGTGCGCTTGACCTGATTGCAATCCTGCGGCACCTAAAGATACCATCGTCATTAACGTAAATATTGATTTCTTCATATTAAATAATCTCCTTTAAAATTGGTTTTTGTAATGTAACTAAAAATACTAAATTTAGGCTAAGGTAATACAATATTATGAATTAACCAAAGTATTCGCAGTAGCTGACTTAAATGTATAGGGACTTAAACGAAACGATGCACAATTTTAGTCAGCGCTTTGAATTAATAGCATTTAGTCACGGTATCCCAATATGTCTTGCTGTTGATTACGGTAGATTCACTATAGCACCTTAATTGATGACATAGGTTACTACAAAATCAAAAAAACATATCAAAGATGTACTGAAGATAACGAACATGACAAAATGACGTCATTTATGGCATTAAGGGACTGAATCTTAGATATTATGAAATTTGGCGAAATAGTTTTATAATAAATGTAATAGAAAAAGAGTAAGTCACTTGTTGCAAAGCATAGGGAAGTAAATTTTAAATTAGAAGTTAGGCATTGATTGATGACATGCTAAATGAAATCATACAATCGATCTAACGTATAGGAAGGTGTTTTATATGCCAAAATTAATTTTATGTCGTCACGGTCAAAGTGAATGGAATGCTAAAAATTTATTTACAGGTTGGGAAGATGTTCAACTATCTGAACAGGGACGTAATGAAGCCATAACATCTGGGCGTAAATTAAAAGAAAATGGCATTGAAATTGATGTAGCGTTTACTTCATTATTAACGAGAGCATTAGAAACAACTCAGTTTTTATTAGCTGAATCAGATCAAGAATGGATTCCAGTCCATAAGAGTTGGCGTTTAAATGAACGCCATTATGGTAAATTACAAGGACTTAATAAAGATGAAGCACGTAAAGAATTTGGTGAAGAACAAGTGCATCAATGGCGACGCTCATATGATGTTAAACCACCTGCACAAACTGAAGAACAACGTGAATCTTATTTAAAAGATCGTCGTTATAGACATTTAGATCATCGCATGATGCCTTATTCAGAAAGTTTAAAAACGACATTAGAACGAGTGGTACCCATTTGGACAGATAAAATTTCTCAACATCTATTAGATGGAGAAACGGTTTTAGTCGCTGCACATGGTAATTCAATTCGTGCGTTAATTAAATATTTGGATCATGTATCTGATGAAGATATTATTGGATATGAAATTAAAACAGGTGCACCGCTAATTTACGAATTAGATGACAATTTAAATGTCATTGATCATTATTATTTATAATTCATAAATTAAAGGAGTAGTACAAGTAATGCTATGCGATAGATTACATGTGCTACTCCTTTTTAGGAGTTATTTATGGAAGAAATGGATTGTATTAAGCTGATTTACGATTGCGTTTATGTTGTTTAATGATTTTTAATGCACGCTTGCGCGTTTTGATATTAGGACTGTTCAAATTACGACGTGCTGTTTGTAAATCTAGTTTCATATTTGATTCCTCCTTTTTAAAAGCATAAAGGAAAATGGTAAAAATGTAAATAGGAATTGTTACGATTTATTAAAATAGTATTAATATCTTGTATGAAAATCAAAAAAAGATATGTATAATAGTCAAATGGTTCTATTGAGCGCATAAATAGATAGAAGGGGAATAGTATGTCACATAAACAAAAATTAGCAATGATATTTACGATGTTATTAGGTGGATTCTTTGGATTACTTAATGAAACATTACTTACTACAGCATTGCCGAGTATCATGAAAGATTTCAATATTGAATATTCACAAGTTCAATGGTTAACAACAGCATTCTTACTCACTAATGGCGTTGTTATTCCGTTATCTGCATTTATTATACAGCGATACTCTACGAGACAAGTCTTCTTAACTGGAATTGTCATCTTCTTCCTTGGGACGATGCTAGGTGGTTTTAGTCCGAACTTTACGATACTTTTAATTGCACGAATTATACAAGCTTTAGGCTCAGGTATTATGATGCCATTGATGATGACGACCATTCTAGATATCTTTCAACCGCATGAACGTGGTAAATATATGGGGATGTTTGGACTCGTTATAGGTCTTGCTCCAGCCATTGGACCTACATTATCTGGTTATTTAGTGGAATATTTTAATTGGCGATCACTGTTCCATGTCGTTGCACCGATTTCAGCAATCACATTTCTGATTGCATTAAAAATTATTAAAAATGTAGGAACAACCGTTAGAACACCTATCGATCTCATTTCTATCACATTATCAATACTAGGTTTTGGTGGATTGTTATACGGTGTAAGTTCTATTTCGAGTGATGGATGGGATGATCCGCTTGTCTTAACCACGATTATTGGTGGCTTAATATTAGTAGGTTTGTTTATTTGGCGCCAAGAAAAACTTGATAATCCGTTATTAAGCTTTAAAGTATTTAAGAATAAAGAGTTTGCAGTTGGGTTATCGATAATGGCTGCAACCATGATTTCAATGATTGGTTCTGAAACAGTATTGCCAATGTTTGTACAAAACTTGTTAGGTCGAACACCGATTGACTCAGGACTTATCTTACTTCCAGGTGCCATTGTGATGGCCATCATGTCGATTATTTCAGGATGGTTATATGAAACGTTTGGGGCTAAAGTATTAGCGATTATAGGCATGTTTATTGTACTGGTAACGACATCGTACTTTGTAGTGATGGACGAGCATACGTCAACCATTATGTTAGCAACGATTTATGCGATTCGTATGATTGGTATCGCATTGGGCTTAATGCCAATTATGACACATACAATGAATCAACTAACACCAGAACTTAATGCACATGGTTCGTCAATGACAAATACCATTCAACAAATTGCCGGTTCAATTGGAACAGCAGGCTTGATTACGATATTAAGTACAGCAAGTAAAAACTTTCAACCGACAATGCGTGATTATCACGGTATGAATAAAACTGAAACGGCAGGACAAATACAGATTGATGCTATGCTTCATGGTTACCATTCAGGGTTTATGTTTGCTGTAATCATTACGATTATTAGTTTATTGCTTACATTTTTAATTAAAAGCAAGAAAAAAGTAAAGGCTGAAGCGAAGTTGCAAGATTAATAAGTTAATAATCTATTGCACGACACGATAAGAGATCAAGACGAGCGTGATTTGGAAAATACTTGATATTCCAATGTAGCTTTAGGAATGTCATCCATGTCTTCCTAAAACATAAACGCTTTATGTCTTGGTCTCTTTTCTTTATCATTAATATCCAAACATTCTGAACACTTAATTAAACATAAAAATAATGTTGACTATTCCTACCTATGAGATTAGAATTAATTTATTCTGACTAATCTAATAGGAATATGGAGGACAAGGTAGATGAAAAGACTTTTATTTGTTGCTTTAGCACTTATCTTTGTGTTAGCTGCTTGTGGAAATGGAGGATCATCAGATAAAAATAGTGATTCTAAATCAAGTAGTAGCAATAGTGATAGTAAAACACTGAAAGTAGGAACTGAAGGTACATATGCACCATTCACTTTCCATAATAAACAAGACAAATTAACTGGTTACGATATTGATGTCATCAAAGCAGTTGCAAAAGAAAAAGGTTACAAACTTAAATTCAATGAAACATCATGGGATTCAATGTTTGCTGGCTTAGACGCTAAACGTTTTGATGTGATTGCTAACCAAGTAGGTGTAAATAAAGAAAGAGAGAATAAATATAAATTCTCTACACCTTACACGTATTCAAGCGCAGTTTTAGTAGTTCGTGAAAATGAAAAAGATATCAAATCATTTGATGATGTTAAAGGTAAGAAAATGGCACAAACATTTACGTCAAACTATGGTCAATTAGCTAAAGATAAAGGCGCAGATATTACGAAAGTTGATGGCTTTAACCAAGCGATGGACTTATTATTATCTAATCGTGTTGATGGTACATTTAACGATAGCTTATCTTACTTAGACTATAAAAAACAAAAACCAAATGCTAAAATCAAAGCAATCAAAGGTAATGCAGAACAAAGTAAATCAGCATTTGCATTTAATAAAGATGTTGATGAAAAAGTTGTATCTGATTTCAATGATGGCATTAAAACATTAAAAGAAAATGGCGAATTAGCAAAAATTGGTAAGAAATGGTTCGGTGAAAATGTTTCTGAGCCTAAATAGTCAACAACAACATGCATTAGATGCGGCAGGGCAAGCATTTGGACCGATGTTGGAAGGATTATTAAAATATTCTATTCCAATTACCATTGTTACATTTATCTTAGGTTTGATCATTGCTTTATTTACAGCGTTAATGCGTATTTCAACAAGTAAAGTTTTAAAAGGTATTGCACGTGTTTATGTGTCAATTATTCGTGGTACACCGATGATCGTTCAATTATTCATTATCTTTTATGGTATTCCTGAACTAGGGCGTTTATTAACGGGTAACGCTGATGAACAATGGACATTATCATCCGTTGTATCAGCTATCATTGGTTTATCTCTTAATGTTGGTGCGTATGCATCAGAAATTATACGTGGTGGAATTATTTCAATACCTAAAGGTCAAACTGAAGCGGCTTATTCTATAGGGATGAACTATAGACAAACCATTCAAAGAATTATATTGCCACAAGCGATTCGTGTTTCAATTCCAGCTTTAGGTAATACATTCTTAAGTTTAATTAAAGATACATCATTACTTGGCTTTATCTTGGTAGCAGAAATGTTCCGTAAAGCTCAAGAAGTCGCTTCTACAACTTATGAGTATTTCACAATTTATATACTTGTAGCTATTATGTATTGGGTAGTATGTTTCATCATTTCAGTTATTCAAAGCTTCTATGAATCATATATTGAAAGAGGGTATAACTCATGATTGAATTAAGTGGTATCCATAAATCGTTCAATGATAAAGAAGCCATTAAAGGTATTGATTTAAATGTAGATAAAGGGGAAGTCGTGACACTGATTGGACGATCTGGTTCAGGTAAGACGACATTACTACGTATGATTAATGCTTTAGAAATTCCAACTGAAGGTAACGTAACGGTTAATGGTGAAAGCTACACAGCTAACAATAAAAAGTCTCAAATAAGCGTACGCAAGCAATCGGGTATGGTATTTCAAAGTTATAACCTATTTCCGCATAAATCAGCATTGGAAAATGTTATGGAAGGTTTAGTGACGGTTAAGAAAATGAATAAAGCAGATGCTAAAGAAAGAGCGATGGGGTTACTTGAAAAAGTTGGTTTAACAAGTGTTAAAGATCAACGCCCACATGCGCTATCAGGTGGTCAACAACAACGTGTAGCCATTGCTAGAGCGTTAGCAATGAACCCACAAGTGATGTTGTTTGATGAACCGACATCTGCTTTAGATCCAGAATTAGTGAATGATGTACTTCGTGTAATCAAAGAATTAGCTGATGAAGGAATGACAATGGTCATTGTTACGCATGAAATGCGTTTCGCACGTCAAGTTTCAAATAAAATCGTCTTTATACATGAAGGACGTATAGGTGAACAAGGCTCTCCAGACGAGATGTTCAATCATCCAAAGACTGAAGAATTACGTCGTTTCTTAAATGTAATCAATGAAGACTAATAACAAAACACTTCCTAAAGTACTCACATGTGCTTTAGGAAGTGTTTTTTAGTTGAAATGTTTTTTATCGTGCTTATTTACGATTTAAAAGTTGCATAACTCGGTATGCGAAAGGTTTGATAGGTTTGATGAAATCACCAATATATTCATACACATTCGCGTTGAATCCTTTTTTGAATTGTTGTACACCGAAGTCTTCAGCATCTTCGCTAAAGTCTCCAGTAATACCATAGAAATTATAACGATCAACGTTATGTTCTTTCGCAAATTTAATCATGTCCCATTGTAAGCGATACGCACCCATGTACGCATTATATTTAGGGTTTGAGCCACTGGATAGGTAATAAACTTCATGGTCATTATATAAATATAAAGCAGCGGCTAGATTAAGTATTTCGCCTTCTTGGTCAATTTTATCTTTCGTTTCATTTAATTTACGTTCGTTACTATCAACTTGTTGTTGTATTTGCGTGCGCTTATTTTTATTTTTCTTAGAATTCGGATTTTCTTTCAACACTGCATCAACGTCCGCTAATTGTTGTGTTAATGTATCATGCTTTTCTTGAAGAGTAGATAAATAATCTTTTAAATCGATATAAGCAAGTTTTAGCATAGCATGGTCTTTGTATGTTTTTTGCATTTCATAAAAGTAAGGTTTGTCTCTAAATTTGAAGCCATGTTTTTCTTCGGCCATTTGGAACAATTCGAAGAAAGTATCTGTTTCATCCATAGGAAGTGTTCTTACTTTTACACCCATTTCATACGTTTTTTTAATATTACGACGAGTTTGATAGTCCATTTCTTTAAGCAGTTGATCTTCTGATTTATCTTTTAAATCTAAGATAGATAACCAACGTATTTGACTCATTGTACTGTAACCAACTGACCATCCTTGATGTTTATAACCCAGTTCTTCCAACGTTTTGATTACGGCACGATTATCATAGCTCTCTAAAATTTCTCCGTCTGCGTTACGTAAGTTCTCTAAAATATATGGATCAACTAAGACATATAGGCAATTGTGTTTTTTTAAATAGCGTGTTAATGATTTAAAGAAAAAGTGAACCAATTCAATATTACTGTAGTCCATTACCGGTCCACGATGTGTATAAAAATATTTGAATACTTTTAATGCACGCGCTTCAGTCATTAATGTAGCGGCGATAACGTTGTTACTGTCATCTTTGACACCTACAATGTGTACATCACCCTTTAATTCATTTCTATTTTCAAAGTGAATTCGTGATTGCGTATAATGTGAGAAATGACTGGACGTAAATTTCTCAAATTCCCCCGATGTTAAAGTTACGAATTTCATATTCATCTACTCCTCTGTATTTTTAAGAATTACATTTCATTTTAGCAAATTACATTAAATATTACACATAATAACTAATTAAATTACATCGTACTTTAGTTGTAGATGGAAATTTATATTTAATTTATAATAATAAATATTTTTACAAAACTAAATTTTTATGAACTAGCGCATAATCTAAAACCATTGTATGATAGTATTTGCAACAGAAGTATAATGTGAAATTTATAGAATTGGGCAATAGGAGTGAATGTATGAAACGTATATTAGTTATGTTAACTTTAGGTATCGTATTGCTAGCAGCATGCGGTAATGATAAATATGTAGATAAAATAGATAAAGCTGTAAAAATGCAAGATCAAAAGCAAGAACAAATGGCTAAGCATGATACAGGCGATATGGTTAAGCACTTTGATAAAAAAGATGCGAATATTTATGTTTATGAAGATGGTAAGTATGTTGTTTTAGCTTATAAGCCATTAAGTAATAATGAGGAAGTTCATTACTACACATATCAATTTGATGGGAAAAAAGGAAAATATCTGGATAACTTCGATACAAAGCAATATATAGAATCACATGATGCTGATTATAAAGAAGAAAACATGAATTAATACAAAATGAAAAGGAGCATCTATGAAGAAAATCATTTCAATTTTAAGCATGTTGATGGTTATCATCGTCATCATGAGTGCATGTACTAACAACAAAGAGAAACAACCACCTAAAACAAAAAACGGGAAGATTTTAATCGTTGAGTATGGAGATTTTAAATGTCCGTACTGTAAAAAAGTTGAAGAGAACGTCATGCCGACAATAAAAAAAGACTATATTGATACGAATAAAGTCGAGTACCAATTTGTAAATGCTGGCTTTCTAGATAAAGACTCTATAGTTGGTTCAAGAGCTGGCAATGCAGTACAAGAGGTTGCGCCTAATAAATACTTAACATTTCAACGTAATGTATTTGCCAACCAAAAAGACGAAAATAAAAAGTGGCTGACTGAAGACTTTTTAGATAGAGAAATTGATAAATTAGATATTACAAGTCAACAGAAAACAGAAATTAAAAAACAATATAAAACTAAAAATAGTAACGCTTGGAAAAAAGCTGACGAACAAAAGAAACTAACAGAAGATAATAAAATTGACACAGTTCCAACTGTTTTTATCAATGGTAAAAAAGTAAAAGATCCATACAAAGTTAAAGAGTGGACGAAATACTTGTAACGCTGAAATGAACGTGTCATAAGCATTAACACTAAAATTGATATACGCCCTTCGAAGTAAACATTGAAAAATGAAACTTTGAAGGGCGTTTTTGTCATCCGAGGCCTCAGCAAACAGAAATTCACCCAGAAATTCAACAAGCAAAGCAAGCTGGGGTGGGGGCCCTCAGCAAAAAGAAATTCACCCAGAAATTCAACAAGCAAAGCAGGCTGGGGTGGCCCAGCATAGAAAATCATGCTACTAGCGTGAAGTGAAGGTTTAAATTTCAAAAGCATTGATTCTAATAATGATAACCAAGTATCGAGAGATTAATATAATAAAACTATTTTAATCGATGTCATTCCTTTAAAACGATGAATAAGAAAATTAAAAAAACTATTGTAATTTTATACAAATGAAGCTATACTTTTAAATCGTAATTATTACTATTTAGGAGGAGCAATATGAAGCGATTTTTAAGTCTTACCGTTTTATTATCTATAATGTTATGTGTTTTAGTAGCTTGCGGAAAAGAAGATAGTTCTAATAAGGAGTCAAAGGATGGCGATAAAATCAATGTGTCTACAACCGTTTATCCTTTACAATCTTTTATAGAACAAATAGGTGGTAATCATGTGAATGTATCATCCATTTATCCTGCTGGCTCAGACTTACATGATTATGAACCAACTCAGAAAGACATGTTAAAGGTTAATAAATCTGATTTATTCGTGTATACAGGTGACGATTTAGATCCAGTCGCTAAGAAAGTTGCAGCAACAATTAAAGATGATAAAAAGAAAGTATCATTACAAGATAAATTAGACCGTTCAACATTACTCACAGATCAGCATGAACATGGTGATGAAGAACATGCAGATGCACATGAACATCACCACCATCATCATGGCGGATATGATCCACACGTATGGTTAGATCCTGAGAAAAATAAACTCTTTGCTAAAGAAATTAAAGATCAGTTAGTAGCTAAAGATCCAAAGCATAAAAATGAATATGAGAAAAATTTTAAAAAATTAGAAAAATCGTTAGATGACATTGACAATAAATTAAAAGACATTACTAAAGATAAACAAGGTAATGCTGTATTTATTTCACATGAATCTTTAGGTTATCTCGCAGATCGCTATGGCATTGTTCAAAAGGGAATTCAAAATATGAACGCTGAAGACCCTTCTCAAAAAGCACTTACACAATTAGTTAAAGAGATTAATGATAAAAATGTTAAATACATATTATACGAAGATAATGTTGCCAATAAAGTGACTGAGACAATTAGAAAAGAAACCAACGCCAAGCCATTAAAATTCTATAATATGGAGTCACTAAATAAAGAACAATCTAAAGACACATCAATAAATTATCAAACATTAATGAACAAAAATATTGAAGCTTTAGATAAAGCATTGGATTCCAATATAAAAGTGCAAGATGACAAAGCTGAACATAAGCATGACAAAGCAATTTCAGATGGTTATTTTAAAGATGAGCAAGTTAAAGATCGTGCGCTATCAGATTATGAAGGTGAATGGCAATCAGTTTATCCCTATTTAAAAAATGGTGATTTAGATGATGTTATGAAACATAAATCTGAAGAAGATAGCAGTATGACAGCAAAAGAGTATAAAGCATACTATGAAAAAGGTTATAAAACTGATATTTCTAACATTCATATTGAAGGTGACAACATTACTTTTGAAAAAAATGGGAATAAGGTAACTGGAACGTATGAATATGTTGGTAAAAAAATCTTAGATTATAAGAAAGGTAATCGCGGTGTGAGATTTATTTATAAATTGACAAACAATGATACGCCATCATTACCGAAATATGTTCAATTTAGTGATCATAATATTGCACCTAAGAAAGCTGAACATTTCCATATCTTTATGGGTGATAACAATGAAACATTACTTAAAGAAATGGATCACTGGCCAACGTACTATCCTGCTTCATTAGATAAGGATGATATCAAAGAAGAAATGTTAGCACATTAAATCATTTAAATGTGAGTCGTTTTACTTGTATTTCTATTTAAGTTGTTTTATTATACTAAGTATAATAATTATACAAACTATCGTACTGGTTTTCAGCTACGTAGTTTCATAATTTAAATATTGGAGGTATGTAAACATGGCTAATTTAAATTTAGACCCAGCACATTCAGGAGTTAACTTTTCTATTCAACACTTAGTTGTATCAAATGTTAAAGGACGTTTTAACGAATTTGACGCTAACATCTCAGGTGATTTTAACGATTTAAGTTCATTACAAGGTACGTTTACTGTTAAAGCAAATTCAATTGATACGAAAGTAGCAGATCGTGATAATCATCTTAAAAGCGCAGATTTCTTAGACGCTGAAAACTATCCAGAAATTAAATTTGAAATTACAAAAGTAGATGAAAAATCAGTTACTGGTAACTTAACAATGAAAGACCAAACACATGAAGAAACATTTGATTTAGATTATAAAGGTATTAGCTTAAACCCACTTAACGGTAAAAATACAGCTGGTTTAGTTATTACTGGTAATCTTAATCGTGAAAAATATGGTATTACATTTAACCAACAACTTGAAACTGGCGGATTCTTATTAGGCAAAGACTTACATGTTGAATTCGATTTAGAATTTCCACTTGAAGACTAATCATTCGTCACAATAAATACGACATATAAGCATAGACTCCCTTCAAAGTAGACATTGAGATCATGTGAATTTTGAAGGGAGTTTTTTTATATCTTTGTATTAAAAATAAATAACTGGTAAATTCAGAGTGAGTCATTTTTAAAAGTAGGGGGATTAACATGTCAATTCAAATCAAAGATAATACAATTATATTTACGAGAACGTTCGAAGCACCAATCAATGAAGTGTTTGAATCGTACACAACGAAAGCGTTATTTGAGCAATGGTTCCATCCTCAAGGAGGCAAAACAAAGGTATATCGTTTTAATCCGGTTGCCGGTGGAGATGCTTTCTTTGCGATTGAAATGCCAGAACAAACAAGTTATACACTTACAGAATATAAAAAAGTCGAAAAACCGCATCACATTGAATATTTTGATTTCTTTGCTACGCCTCAAGGTGAAAAAGATACAACATTACCTGGTATGCAAATTTTCATGGATTTTACTTCAGAATCAGAGGAACGCACGCGTGTTACGTCAACTTCAATTTTTCCAACGAAAGATGCTGCGCAACAAGCACTTGATATGGGTGTAGAAGCGGGAATGAATTCTACGTTAGACCAACTTGATGCACTATTGAAACGTAAAAAGTCATAAGGATGTCAAAAAATCTCACTAAATTTACGTTATAATGTAGATGAAATGAGGTTGATGAAATGAAGGAAAGATATTTGAAAGTACTTGCTTTATTTTCAGTTAGTACTTTAATCCCTACAATCCTATTGAATTCAAAAGCGATTGATAATAGTGCAATTAAATATGTGTTAAGAACTGCATTAGGCTATGGTATCTTTGCTACAGGATTGCGTTATTTATCTAGACTTAAATCACAAAAATAGTAAATCTCAAAGTGAGGTGGCATCGTGTTTACACGACACGAGCTCACCTCACTTTTTTGATGTATGAAATTTAATCTATTCATGTTTTCTTAAAAAATATATAATTGAAACATAACTTGAAAAGGATGTAGGGGGCATACATATGTTGAAGAACAATAAAACGGTTGAAGATACCCACGCAACCCGTGATATTGTAGAAGCGGCTGTTGGACAAGTACAGACGAAAGAAATCATGGCAAAGAAAACGCCTGGACGATACGCTTTGAAAGCGATGATGTCAGGGTTTTTATTAGCAATCGTAACTGTATTTATGTTAGCAATTAAAACACAATTTGCTGGAACTAACGAAGGATTAGTTAATTTATTGGGTGCGATTGCGTTTAGTTTAGCTTTAGTTTTAATTGTATTGACTAATTCAGAATTATTGACCAGTAATTTTATGTATTTAACGGTAGGCTGGTATTACAGAGCGATTACTATTAATAAGATGCTACTCATTTTCTTATTCTGCTTTATTGGAAATATTATTGGCGGATTTATTTTATTTTTCTTAATGAAAGGGACACATATAATGACGCCGGAAATGATTGCCAGTTTAAGTAAAACAGTACATATGAAGACAGTAGAATCAACATGGCTAAATATTTTAGTTAAAGCCATCTTTTGTAACTTCTTTATTAATATTGGTATTTATGTATCTATGTTATTTAAAGAAGGATTAGCAAGAGCGTTCTTTATTGCGGCAGGAGTTGTCGTGTTCGTATTTATGGGTTATGAACACGTTGTCTTTAATGCAGGTTTATATGCAGGCATGGTGTTTTATAATTTAGATGCACTTTCATGGTTAGATGTTATCAAAAATATTGTGTTTGCTTTAATTGGTAACTATATCGGTGGGGGTATCTTTATTGGTTTAGTTTATGCCTATTTGAATGGTTCACGTGATAGTTTAATTAATAAATAAGGCGGATTGGTTGAGATTAACGGCTAGGATAATGAATTCATTAGGAATTCTACCCTATGTTTGTCTCAACTTTTTTTATTAGTGACAAATTAACCAACAGACTTGACTTGATTAGTAGAAAAACATATGATTTTAATCAACATTTAAAGTTTAATGACGCATTCAATGGATTGTGATTGCACATGGATTAAAGGGGGATGACAGGATTGGTAGCCAATATTTTAGTTGCACATGGTATGAGAAAAGGTGACCAAAATCAAGCGTTAGAAGCATTTTTAGAGTCGCTCTTAAGAGATGAAACCTATCAATATGAACTCGCATTTATAGAGAGTGAAGAGAAAAGTATTGAGAATACAATAGGGCGTTTAATTCAAGCGGGAGAAACACATTTTAAAGTGGTGCCGTTATTAATTTTTTCAGCCATGCACTATATTGTAGATGTGCCGAATATACTTGCGCACATTAAACAAACACACCCACAAATACATTACGAGATTAGTGAACCACTTGGCACACACGATTTAATGGTCGATTTAGTTGAAAGACGAATTCGAGACGTTAATGTGGATGCTTCGGTAAATCATGCCATTGTTCTTATTGCGCATGGTAGTTTTTCATATACGCAAGCGCATGATGAGTTGAAATCCTTTGGTAAGAAGCTAAAGCAAGACGTACCTGTCTTTTGTCGAACATTATATGGTGATATTACCTTCAGAAATGATTTAGACCAATTAGCTGAGCAGTATGAAACATTAATTGTTGTACCTATGTTTCTATATGATGGACGCCTTGTTAATAAAGTGAAACGCCTGATTTCGGAAATGGATATTCAAGGTACACTGCATATTACGCCATCTATCAACTTTGATAACATTTTAAAATTAATTATTAGTGATCGTTTAGAACAATTAGATAATAAATAAACTCAGATTATAAGGAGTAGGACGCCATTCGTATTGAATGCATTGTCCTACTCCTATTATTTTATGTGCAAATGACGTATTAGGGAATTCCCCGATTTTACTAATATTTGTGAATTTAATCACATTTTTAAGGAGATTTGTTATAGAATAACAGTGAAGAAACAAATGTATAAATTCAAACATTTAATAATAACAAATATTGCAAATGGAAAATAAGTAAATTTTAAGTGATAAAAGGGGCATATTTTATGACTAAACAAAAATTAGTAATGATTGGAAACGGCATGGCAGGTTTAAGAACGATCGAAGAAATTCTTGAACGTTCTGATTCACAATTTGATATCACGATTATTGGTAAAGAACCTTACCCGAATTATAACAGAATTATGTTATCAAATATATTACAAAAGAAAATGACTGTTGAAGAAACAATCATGAATCCATATGAATGGTATGAAGAAAATAACATCGAGTTAATCGTTAATGACCCAGTGGAAACAGTTGATCGTTCCGCTCAAACGGTAACAACTTCAAAAGGTATTGAAGTTAAATACGATATCTGTATTTTTGCAACTGGTTCAAGTGCATTTGTATTACCTATACCTGGTTCAGATTTACCAAGTGTAATTGGTTGGAGAACAATCGAAGATACTGAACGTATGATTGACATCGCTAAAACGAAAAAAAGAGCAGTCGTCATTGGTGGTGGATTGTTAGGACTTGAATGTGCAAGAGGTCTTATGGACCAAGGCATGGAAGTTACTGTATTACACTTAGCAGAATGGCTAATGGAAATGCAGTTAGACCGTAAAGCTGGTGGTATGCTTAAAGCAGATTTAGAACGTCAAGGTATGAATATCGAGTTACAAGCAAACTCTAAAGAAATTATAGGTAAAGATGATGTTGAAGCGATTAGATTAGCAGACGGAAGAGTGATTGAGACGGATTTAGTCGTTATGGCAGTAGGTATCCGTCCATTTACGCAAGTCGCTCGAGACGCTGGCTTAGAAGTAAATAGAGGTATTGTCGTTAACGACTATTTACAAACATCAGATCCAAATATTTATGCTGTCGGTGAATGTTCAGAACATAATGGCAAAGTATACGGTTTAGTCGCACCACTTTATGAACAAGGTAAAGTGTTAGCCGACTATTTAACTGGCAAAGAAACAGAAGGTTATAAAGGGTCTACAACATTCACTTCATTAAAAGTATCTGGATGTGATTTATACAGTGCTGGACAAATTGTTGAAAATGATAATGTCCATGGGATTGAAATTTTCAATAGTGTAGATAATATTTATAAAAAAGTATATTTAAGTGATGGTCAAGTTGTTGGAGCTGTGTTGTACGGTGATACGGATGATGGTTCAAGATTTTATAACATGATGAAAAAACATGAATCTTTAGAAGACTATACATTGGTTTCATTATTATACAAAGGTGGCGAAGAAGCGGTAACATCAATTGCTGACATGCCAGACGATGAAACGATTTGTGGTTGTAATGGTGTCGATAAAGGTACGATTGTGAATGCAATTACTACGAAAGGTTTAACATCTGTTGACGAAGTTACAAAAGCAACTAAAGCAGGTAACTCTTGTGGTAAATGTAAAGGTCAAATCGGCGAGTTATTACAATGCACATTAGGTGATGACTTTGTAGCAGCAAAACCAACTGGTATTTGTGCATGTACAGACTTAACACGCGACCAAATTGTAACGCAAATCAGAGCTAAAGGGCTTAAAACTTCTAAAGAAGTGCGTCATGTTCTCGATTTTAAAGATAAAAATGGTTGCCCTAAATGTCGACCAGCAATTAACTACTATTTAAATATGGTATATCCACATGATCACCAAGATGAAAAAGAATCACGATTCGCAAATGAACGTTACCATGCTAATATTCAAAATGATGGTACATTCTCTGTTATTCCACAAATGCGTGGTGGCGTAACAGATGCTGATCAATTGATTCGATTAGGCGAAGTTGCTAAAAAATACAACGTACCTTTAGTTAAAGTAACAGGTTCACAACGTGTCGGTTTATACGGATTGAAAAAAGAAGAATTACCTCAAGTTTGGAAAGATTTAGGTATGCGTTCAGCTTCAGCTTATGGTAAGAAAACACGTTCTGTTAAAAGTTGTGTCGGTAAAGAATTCTGTCGATTTGGTACACAATATACTACACGCTTAGGTATTCGTTTAGAAAAAACATTTGAATATATCGACACACCACATAAATTTAAAATGGGTGTATCTGGTTGCCCACGTAGTTGTGTTGAATCTGGTGTTAAAGATTTCGGTGTTATCTCAGTAGAAAATGGATATCAAATTTATATTGGCGGTAACGGTGGTACAGACGTTACTGTAGGTAAATTATTAACTACTGTTGAAACTGAAGATGATGTTATCCAATTATGTGGTGCATTAATGCAATATTATCGTGAAACAGGTATTTACGCAGAAAGAACTGCACCTTGGTTAAATCGTTTAGGCTTTGAAAACGTCAAAGAAGTGTTATTAGATCCTGAACGTCAAAAAGAATTATTCGATAGAATTATGGATGCTAAAAAAGCGATTGATGGACATGGCGAACCTTGGGAAGCAATCGTTGAAGATAAAGAAGCTCAAAAAATCTTTGAAGTTGAGAGGGTGTAAACGATGAAATCTATGGAAAAAGTTAAAGTAACGACATTAGAAGAATTAACACCATTAATTGGTAAAAAAGTAATTGTTGATGGTAAAGAAATTGGCATTTTCTTAACTGAAAGTGGAGACATTCATGCAATTAATAATATTTGTCCTCATAAACAAGGGCCTTTATCAGAAGGAACAGTGAGTGGTGACTATGTTTATTGCCCATTACATGATCAAAAAGTTGATTTAAGAAGTGGAGAAGTCCAAGAACCAGATACGGGATGTGTTGAAACATATCAAGTGGAAGTCATTGATGGAGACGTATATGTATGTCTATAAATGAGAAGGCAAAGGTATATTTGATTGGTGCGGGTCCTGGTAATCCCAACCTTTTAACTAAAAAAGCAGAGCGATGCATTAAGAAAGCAGACGTTATTCTGTATGATCGTTTAGTTAATCCGCTTATCCTACAATATGCACCAGCTGACGCTGAAATCATTGATGTCGGTAAAAAACCTTATGCGAAACATATACAGCAAGATGAAATCAATTTGAAAATCGTTGAGGCTGCAAAACAATATCAAACGGTGATACGTCTTAAAGGTGGCGATCCAGCGATATTTGGTCGTGTTACTGAAGAAGTGAATACTTTAGAAGACTATGACATTGACTACGAAATTGTTCCTGGTGTCACTTCGGCAAGTGCAGCTGTTGCAACAATGGATTTAGGTTTGACATTACGATCAGTAGCACCAAGTGTTACGTTCTCGACAGGCCATTTCAAAGATTCAATCAATCAAGAAACGGATATTCGTAATCTCATTAATGGTGGTACGTTAGCTATCTATATGGGAATTAAGCGATTAGGTCATATTATCAAACAAATTACTGCGTATACAACTGAAGATTATTCGATTGCAATTGTCTTTAATGCAACGTGTTATAACCAACGTGTAATTATTGGTAAATTAAGTACAATTGAACATCAATTACAACAACATGAACTTGAAGGTGAACCAGGTATCTGTATATTAGGCGCGATTGTTGATCATATCGATAAAGCACACGTTGTGTCACAAGAACATGAACGCAATGTTGATGATACATTATATGTGATAAAAGGTTCTAAAGAAGATGCTTTATTAAAAGCAGAAGAAATGTCAGAAACAGGTTATCGCTGTTTAATAGACGTTGATGAAAGTTACCATCCAACACAACAACACTTACATCAACAAATTATCAATGACAATAAAATTAAATATATTAATTGTTAAGTCATCCTTGCAGGCGTGGTACTACAAATTCTTAGAGAGTTAAGTACCACTGCCTGCTTTTTTTATTTTTTAGGGATTCCCCCATTCAAATTAGGACATTCCCTAATACCTATCATATGTGAAAAAATGTACAATCATTATAAATTCAAAAGTAAAACGGCAAATCGGAATAAGTTAATACCTTTAACGGTAGGAGGATTCATATAGATGGGAAAATTTGGATTAAACTTTTTCAAACCAACTGAAAAATTTAATGGAAACTGGTCAGTTCTTGAGAGCAAAAGTAGAGAATGGGAAAAAATGTACCGTGAAAGATGGAGTCACGATAAAGTAGTTCGAACAACACATGGTGTTAACTGTACAGGATCATGTTCATGGAAAGTATTCGTAAAAAATGGTGTGATCACATGGGAGAACCAACAAATTGATTATCCAAGTTGTGGTCCTGATATGCCAGAATTTGAACCGCGTGGTTGTCCTCGTGGTGCATCATTTTCTTGGTATGAATATAGTCCACTTCGTGTGAAATATCCATACATTAGAGGAAAATTATTAGATTTATGGACGACTGCATTAGAAGAAAATAATGGTAACCGCATTGCTGCTTGGGCTTCAATCGTTGAAGATGAAGAGAAAGCGAAAATGTATAAACAAGCACGTGGTAAAGGTGGCCATGTTCGTGCTAACTGGAAAGATGTAACAGACATCATCGCTGCACAAATTTTGTATACCATTAAAAAGGATGGTCCAGACCGAATTGCTGGATTCACCCCTATTCCAGCGATGTCGATGATTAGTTACGCAGCAGGTGCGAGATTTATTAATTTACTTGGTGGAGAAATGCTAAGCTTCTATGACTGGTATGCCGATCTACCACCTGCGTCACCTCAAATTTGGGGTGAACAAACAGACGTACCTGAATCAAGTGACTGGTACAATGCTGCTTATATTATTATGTGGGGCTCAAATGTACCACTTACACGTACACCGGATGCACACTTTATGACAGAAGTAAGATACAAAGGAACTAAAGTGGTTTCTGTAGCACCAGACTACGCGGAAAATGTTAAATTTGCAGATAACTGGTTAGCACCTAATCCAGGTACAGATGCAGCGATAGCACAAGCGATGACACACGTTATCTTACAAGAATATTATCAAGATAATCCGAGTGACATGTTTATTAACTACTCTAAACAATATTCAGATATGCCTTTCGTCATTATGTTAGATGAAGACGATAATGGTTATAAAGCAGGGCGATTTTTACGTGCAAGTGATTTAGGTATGGATAGTGAAAATAGCGAATGGAAACCGGTCATTCACGATATCAATAGTCGTCAATTTGTAGTACCTAATGGCACAATGGGTCAACGCTGGGAAGAAGGCAAGAAGTGGAACTTAAAATTAGAAAATGAAGATGGTTCTAAGATTGATCCAGCAATGTCTATGGCGGAAGACACATATGAAATCAAAACGATTCAATTCCCTTACTTTGATAGTCAAGGTGATGGCATCTTTGAAAGACCGATTGCAGCTAGAAAAGTCACATTAGCTAACGGCAAAGAAGTGTATGTTGCGACGGTATATGACTTGATGACAAGTCAATATGGTATTAAACGATTTAACCATGAATTAGAAGCAACATCTTATGATGATGCAGATTCAAAATATACACCAGCATGGCAACAACGTGTAACAGGTATTAAACCAGAATTAGTGACACAAGTAGCAAGAGAGTTTGCGCAAAATGCTATTGATACAGAAGGACGCTCAATGATTATCATGGGTGCGGGTATTAACCACTGGTTCAACTCAGATACGATTTATCGTGCGATTTTAAATCTAGTTCTATTATGTGGCTGTCAAGGTGTGAACGGTGGTGGCTGGGCACACTACGTTGGACAAGAAAAATGTCGACCAATTGAAGGATGGAATACTGTAGCCTTTGCTAAAGACTGGCAAGGACCACCACGTTTACAAAATGGTACAAGTTGGTTCTATTTTGCAACGGACCAATGGAAATACGAAGAATCAAATGTTGATAAATTAAAATCACCGCTCGCTAATAATATTAAACATCAACATCCAGCTGATTATAATGTTACAGCTGCGAGATTAGGTTGGTTACCATCATACCCTCAATTTAATAAAAATAGTTTGTTATTTGGAGAAGAAGCCAAAGATGCGGGTGATGATTCTAATGAAGCCATTTTAAATAGAGCGATCGAATCTGTGAAAAATAAAGAAACACAATTTGCGATTGAAGACCCAGATTTAAGAAAGAACCATCCAAAAACATTATTTGTATGGCGTTCAAATTTAATTTCAAGTTCTGCTAAAGGACAAGAATACTTTATGAAACATTTATTAGGTACACGTTCAGGATTAATGGCCGAGCCTAATGAAGAAGACAAACCAGAAGAAATTCAATGGCGTGAAGATACAGAAGGTAAATTAGATTTACTAGTATCGTTGGATTTCAGAATGACTGCGACACCATTGTACTCAGATATCGTCTTACCAGCAGCAACATGGTATGAAAAACATGACTTATCATCAACAGACATGCATCCATTCATTCATCCATTTAATCCAGCTATTGATCCATTATGGGAATCACGTTCAGACTGGGATATTTATAAAACATTAAGTAAAGCTGTTTCTGAAATGGCAAAAGATTATTTACCAGGTACATTTAAAGATGTTGTAACGACACCACTTGGCCATGACTCTAAACAAGAGTTGGGTTCTGAATACGGTATCGTTAAAGATTGGTCTAAAGGTGAAGTTGAAGCTGTCCCAGGTAAAACAATGCCAAACTTCGCAGTTGTAGAAAGAGATTACACTAAAATTTATGATAAATATGTGACTTTAGGTCCACTACTTGAAAAAGGAAAAGTTGGTGCACACGGTGTAAGCTTTAGTGTTAAAGACGAATATGAAGAACTTAAAAGTATGGTAGGTACTTGGAATGATGAAGATGCTGAATCAGTTAGAACTAATCGTCCACGTATCGATACAGCTAGAAAAGTAGCAGATGCCATCTTGAATATATCTTCAGCGACAAATGGTAAATTATCACAAAAATCATATGAAGATTTAGAAAATCAAACAGGTATGGAATTGAAAGATATTTCAAAAGAACGTGCATCAGAAAAGATTTCATTCTTAAATATCACGTCACAACCACGTGAAGTAATACCAACAGCTGTGTTCCCTGGTTCAAATAAAAATGGACGTAGATATTCACCATTTACAACCAACATAGAACGTCTTGTACCATTTAGAACACTCACAGGTAGACAAAGTTATTATATCGATCACGAAGTGTTCCAACAATTTGGTGAAAGCCTACCAGTTTACAAACCAACGTTACCACCAATGGTATTTGGTACGAGAGATAAGCAAGTTAAAGGTGGACAAGATGCATTAGTATTACGTTATTTAACACCTCATGGTAAATGGAATATTCACTCAACATATCAAGATAATGAACGTATGTTGACATTATTTAGAGGTGGCCCAGTCGTTTGGTTATCTAATGAAGATGCTGAAGAGCATGGTATTAACGATAATGATTGGTTAGAAGTATACAACAGAAACGGTGTTGTAACTGCAAGAGCTGTCACATCACACCGTATGCCAAGAGGCACAATGTTCATGTACCACGCACAAGATAAACATATTGAAACACCAGGGTCAGAAATTACTGATACACGCGGTGGTTCACACAACGCACCAACAAGAATTCACTTAAAACCTACCCAACTTGTAGGTGGATATGCACAAATTAGCTATCACTTTAACTATTATGGACCAATTGGAAATCAACGTGACGTATACGTAGCAGTGAGAAAGATGAAGGAGGTAAATTGGCTTGAAGATTAAAGCGCAAATTGCAATGGTGTTAAATTTAGATAAATGCATAGGTTGTCACACTTGCAGCGTAACATGTAAGAACACTTGGACGAACCGTCCAGGTGCGGAATACATGTGGTTCAACAACGTAGAAACAAAACCAGGTGTCGGATATCCGAAACGATGGGAAGACCAAGAACATTATAAAGGTGGTTGGGTCTTAAATAAAAAAGGGAAATTAGAACTTAAATCTGGTAGTCGTTGGACAAAAATGGCGTTAGGTAAAATCTTTTACAATCCAGATATGCCACTGATTAAAGATTATTATGAACCATGGACATATAACTATGAACATTTAACAACTGCTAAAGAAGGTAAACATTCACCAGTGGCTAAAGCACACTCATTGATTTCTGGCGAAAAACTTAATCTCGAGTGGGGACCTAACTGGGAAGATGACTTAGCTGGCGCACATATTACTGGTCCAGAAGATCCAAATATCCAAAAAATCGAAGAAGATATTAAATTCCAATTTGATGAAACGTTCATGATGTATTTACCTCGTCTATGTGAACACTGTTTAAACCCTAGTTGTGTTGCGTCATGTCCTTCAGGTGCAATGTATAAACGTGATGAAGACGGTATCGTTTTAGTTGACCAAGATGCATGTCGTGGTTGGCGCTATTGTATGACAGGCTGTCCTTATAAAAAAGTGTACTTCAACTGGAAAACAAATAAAGCAGAAAAATGTACATTCTGTTTCCCAAGAATTGAAGCGGGATTACCAACTGTTTGTTCTGAAACATGTACAGGTAGAATGAGATATTTAGGTGTCTTATTATATGATGCCGATAGAGTTCATGAAGCAGCTTCAGCTGAAAATGAACAAGATTTATATGAAAAACAATTAGACATTTTCTTAAATCCATTTGATGAAGCAGTGATCGAACAAGCTGAAAAAGATGGCATAAGCTATGAATGGATTGAAGCAGCACAAAACTCACCAGTCTATAAATTAGCAATTGAATATAAATTAGCATTTCCTTTACACCCAGAATTTAGAACAATGCCTATGGTTTGGTATTGCCCACCATTGAGCCCAATCATGAGCTATTTCGAAGGTAAAAATGCTGGTCAAAATCCAGATATGATTTTCCCAGCAATTGAAGAAATGCGTTTACCAATCGAATACTTAGCAAATCTATTTACCGCTGGTGATGTTCAACCTGTTAAGGAATCACTACAAAAGATGGCAATGATGAGAAGCTACATGCGTTCACAAGTTACAGGTAAAGCGTTTGATACATCGAAATTAGAAAGACTTGGATTATCTGAAATTCAAACTAAAGATATGTATCGATTATTAGGTTTAGCGAAATATGAAGACCGCTTTGTTGTACCAACATCTCATAAAGAAACTTATTTAGATACGTATCATGCTCAAGGTAGTCAAGGATACGGTGGCGAGTACTTTGGTGATAATTGTGAGGGCTGTGGTGTTCCAGTAGGTTCAGGAAAAACAGGACAAGAAATTTATAATGAGAATTTCTATGGAGGTATTTTCCGTGATTAATTTACAACAATTTCATTATTATCAAGAAAGCTTTGGCTATATTGCACAGCAACTTAATTTTCCTGAGAAACTTACGTTCCATCCAAAAACATTTGAAGAAACGATTGAGCCATCACATCCTGGTTACGATGATTTAGTAAAATATAGAGAAATTATGCATCAATTCACACTATCAGAAATTAAAGCGATTTATACGGATACATTTGATTTCAATAAAAATTCACCACTCTATATGACTTATAACAAATTTGATACGCAAAAAGAGCGTGGCCAAATGTTAGCCAAACTTAAAGTGTTATATGAAATGTTTGGTTTGAAAATGGTAGATAATGAGTTATCTGATTATCTACCGTTGATGTTGCAATTCTTGCATGTAGCAACATGGCAAAACGATCCACGTGCTGAAGGAAATATTGAATTGGTTATCATGATTATTGAAGATGGTACGTATGAAATGGCCAATCAATTAGCGCAAGATAACAATCCTTATGCTTATGTGATACGTGCGTTAAGAAATACATTGAAAGCTTGCTTAGAAATTCCAAATGAGGTGACATCTCATGCTTAATCAATTTTTATGGATTATCTTTCCTTATTTGTGTGTAGCCATCTTTATCGTTGGCCACATTGCACGTTATAAATATGATCAGTTCTCATGGACTGCGAAATCTAGTGAATTCCTAGAAAAGAAACAATTAAAATGGGGTAGCTTATTATTCCATTTAGGTATCATTCCAGTATTTTTTGGTCACGTTGTAGGACTTGCGATACCAGCCAAATGGATTGATGGCCTAGGCGTTAGTGAAGAAATGTATCATTTTGGTGCTGTATACATTGGTAGTATCTTTGGTATAATGACGTTTATTGGTATGTTACTCTTAACAGCACGACGTATTACAATTAAAAATGTTAGAAAGCTAAGTTCAGCATCTGATATTTTTGTCAATTTCTTATTAATATTAATTATTTTCATGGGTTGTTATTCAACATTAGTTACGAATGCGGTGGTAAGTGACTTTGATTATCGTCAAACGATATCTATCTGGTTTAGACACTTATTTACTTTCTCACCTGATGCAAGCTTAATGACAGATGTGCCATTATCATTTAAAATTCACATCTTACTAGGATTTACAATTTTAGCTTGCTGGCCATTCACACGTTTAGTACATGTATGGAGTGTGCCACTATCGTATACTAATCGTAGATATATTGTTTATCGTAAACATAAAACACGTTCATGAGTATGAGAGGAGATTCAAATGTGATTACGACCAGTCCAGTTTTTAAGAAACAGGATTTCCAACAACAATTGAATGATCTAAGGGTTAACGAAGGCTACGATTTTGCAGGTGTAGCATTATATGAACACCATAATAGTTCAGCGCCTATTAAATGGCATTATGTCTCAGGCAATACAAATCAACGTTATAAAATGATTATCTTGCGTAAAGGCCGTGGCTTAGCGGGTATGGTTATGAAGACTGGAAAACGAATGATTATTGACGACGTTGCTTCAAGCTTATCACCTGAAGATAAGATTAAATATCCTATTTTAATTGCTGAAGACTTGACAGCAATGGTTGCGATTCCATTATGTTACAACAATCAAGTATATGGCGTCTTACTCTTAGGTCAAAGAGATGGTAAGGCGTTACCTGATTATGAAACGTTAGATATTCATGGTAAGCTATGGACATTTTCAGAAGAAATGTAGGTGATCCTAATGTTGGATGTTTATAATCTCGATTTAGAGAACTTACTAAAAAAATATTATGAAAAAACGAACGAAAAAATCGTCTTTGTGAATAAAGATGGTAAAGTTATTGCCATGAATGATGCTGCTGAAGAAATCATTTCAAAGGACAATAACTACAGTGCTATGACGAATGCAATATGTAATCGTTGTGAAGGTTACTCTAATGAATTTGCATTACAAAGTTGTATTAATTGTTATTTAGATACAACAAAGCCGAATGATATGAACTTCCAAGTGTTCATGAAGACTGTGGACAATAAGATTCAACCTTTTACAGCGTCTTATCAATGTATTGATGAAGAGGCTCAAATCTATGCCTTTACATTACAAGACATATCACCACAAATTCAGCGTCAAGAAAAAATGTATCAACGTCAAATGTTACGTAAAACGATTGCCGCACAGGAGAACGAAAGAAAACGTATTTCTAGAGAACTACATGACAGTGTTGTTCAAGAAATGTTAAATGTAGATGTTGAGTTGAGATTGTTAAAATATCAACAAGATATGTCACAACTGATCGAGAAATCTGAGCACATTGAAGTTTTAATGTCTAATTTAATTAATGACATTCGAAACATGTCAGTTGAACTAAGACCTTCATCACTCGATGATTTAGGATTGGAAGCGGCTTTTAAATCGTATTTCAAGCAATTAGAACAAAATTATGGATTTAACGTTGTGTATCAATCAAATATTCAAAATCAACGTTTCGATAGTGAAATTGAAACAGTCGTTTATCGAGTGGTTCAAGAGGCAATATTTAATGCATTGAAGTATGCTGGCGTTTATGAAGTAGATGTGTCTGTCCAACAAACGCCAGAGGGTCTTATCGCAGAAGTGATTGATAGAGGTAATGGTTTTGATCCTAATTTGAAACCACAAGGCACTGGGTTAGGATTATATGGTATGAACGAAAGAGCAGAACTTGTCAAAGGGTCAGTGAACATTGAAACGCACATTGGCAAGGGGACAATTATAACGTTAGAAGTACCAGTTTAAAGTAGGTTAGGGGAATATAAAGTGAAGATTGTAATCGCAGACGATCACGCAGTCGTTAGAACAGGATTTTCAATGATATTAAACTTTCAAGAAGATATGGAAGTTGTTGCAACCGCTGCTGATGGGGGAGAGGCTTATCAGAAAGTGATGGAACATAAACCAGATGTCTTAATTATGGATTTAAGTATGCCACCTGGTGAATCCGGTTTAATAGCGACAAGTAAGATATCAGAAAGCTTTCCAGAAACTAAAATCTTAATATTAACGATGTATGATGATGAAGAATATCTGTTCCACGTTCTTCGTAATGGCGCTAAAGGCTATATTTTAAAAAATGCACCTGACGAACAGTTATTGTTAGCAGTTCGCACAGTTTATAAAGGTGAAACATATGTAGATATGAAGTTGACGACATCGTTAGTTAATGAATTTGTGAATCATAAGCATTCAGATGACGTATCTACGAATGATCCTTTTAAAATTTTGTCTAAAAGAGAACTAGAAATCTTACCGCTCATTGCTAAGGGGTATGGCAATAAAGATATTGCCGAAAAGTTGTTTGTGTCGGTTAAAACGGTCGAAGCACATAAGACACATATTATGACGAAACTGGATTTAAAATCTAAGCCCGAGTTAGTTGAATATGCATTGAAAAAGAAATTGTTGGATTTTTAATTACATTTACATCTCTAAAAACGAATGTGTTATAGGTAAAAACATCATTTAAGCTACATGGTAAATATGCAGTAGCTGACTGAATTGAGAAGGTTCTTAAATTAAGTCGTTCTCAAATCTAATCATCCTTGAGAGGCTAGGAAGACGAATTCGAGAAGAATTCTATCCTGGCCTCTTTATTTATGTTTATTTTGGGATAGAAAATATAGGGGGATTCCCCGGCAGTATAAGGGAATGTCCTTATGTTCATTTTTTCACAAATCTACTAAAATTTAAATGTAATCAGTAATGTGATTGAAATATAAATTTTTGACCTCTTTTATATAACAATTACTGATAAAGAAAATGAAATGATGAAGGTGAAAAAATGTATAAGACAAAAGGTGGCTTTCAACTTACATTACAAACGTTAAGTCTTGTAGTAGGATTCATGGCGTGGAGTATCATTTCTCCATTAATGCCGTATATCTCACAAGATATTAAAGTTAATCCTGGTCAGTTATCAATTATACTGGCAATTCCGGTTATATTAGGTTCAATACTACGAGTACCATTTGGCTATTTAACGAATGTTATCGGCGCAAAATGGGTATTCTTCTGTAGTTTTGTCGTTCTATTATTCCCAATATTCTTTTTAGGACAAGCACAAACACCAGGCATGTTAATGCTATCAGGATTCTTTTTAGGTGTTGGTGGCGCGATTTTCTCAGTTGGTGTAACGTCTGTACCAAAATATTTCTCAAAAGATAAAGTAGGACTTGCGAATGGTATTTATGGTATGGGTAACATTGGTACAGCAGTATCATCATTCTTAGCACCACCGATTGCAGGTATTATTGGTTGGCAAACAACAGTAAGAAGCTATTTGATTATCATTGCTATTTTTGCCATTTTAATGTTCATTTTGGGTGATAAAAATGAACCAAAAGTGAAAGTACCTTTAGCATCTCAATTTAAAAAATTATCATCAAATTACAAATTATATTATTTAAGTCTATGGTATTTTATTACATTTGGTGCTTTTGTAGCATTTGGATTATTCTTACCTAACTACTTAGTAAATAATTTTGGTATTGATAAAGTAGATGCAGGGATTCGATCAGGTGTATTTATAGCTTTAGCTACATTCTTGAGACCAGTCGGAGGGATTCTTGGAGATAAGTTTAACGCGGTTAAAGTACTAATGATTGACTTTATTGTTATGGTTATAGGTGCCGTTATTTTAGGCATTTCAAGTCATATTGCGTTATTTACGATTGGTTGTTTAACAATCAGTATCTGTGCAGGTTTAGGTAATGGTTTAATATTTAAACTAGTGCCTTCATACTTTGCAAATGAATCTGGTGCAGCTAATGGTATTGTTTCAATGATGGGTGGTTTAGGCGGATTCTTCCCACCACTAGTGATTACTTACGTAACAGGATTAACAGGTTCAAGTCATTTAGCGTTTATTCTTTTAGCAATATTTGGTATCTTAGCATTTATTACAATGGGACACTTATATAAAAAAGAATACGCAAAATAAGTTTATACATTCATAAGAGCAATACAAGGCTAATGATAGCTTTGTATTGCTCTTTAATATATCATTGATTATTCTACTGTAATTGTAGTCGACTGATCTTGTGCACTTACTTCTTTAGGTAAAGTAACGACTAAAATGCCATCTTCATAGCTTGCTTTAATTTGTGATTTATCAATATCATTAAATTCGAAATGTCTGATTAGCTCGCCACTTGCACGTTCATTTAATTGGACGCTACCTGTTTGTTCTGATACATGCTTTTGTACTTTAATTGTTAGTGCAGAATGCTCAAATTTAAGTTCAATTTCTGATTTATTAACGCCTGGTAATTCAGCTTCTAATACATATTGGCTTGATTGATTATAAATATTTGTTGGGAAGCTTTTTGATGAAAATTGATTGAATACTTGTTCTCCTAAATCACGAAATACATCTTTTGGGTTATTTTTAAAAATGGATTGATCGAAAAAATCTCTATTATTCATACGATTGTCTCTCCTTTATTTAAGTAAGCATAGTATAGTTGTAAAATACTACTTTTTAAGTTCATTATAGTAATGGAGACGATTAACGTAAAGCGAAAGAGATTATAGAACAGGAGAAGAAGATAGTGGTGTGGAATAAGAAATACATGGCAAAAGTTCTATTATGTATAAAGCGTAGTCATTGCGATAAATAAGTCGTTCATGCTTTTGCCATGATTAAATATTAGTTAGCTGTATAGTCGAAGTTTTTTGAAATAACATGTTTTAAGCTATTAACGAGCTCTTCGTTTTCTTCATGTGTAATATCAAAATCATCAAAGACTTGGTCAGAGATAGCTTCCAACGTTGGTTTAATATTAATACCATTTTCAGTGAGGGTAATTTGAAGATTTCGTTCATCTTCTTTTTCACGCATACGTTGTACATAGCCTTTTTTCTCTAATTTCTTTAAGAGAGGTGTAAGTGTTCCAGAATCTAAAAAGACACGACGTCCAAGTGATTTAATATTTATTTTTTCATCATTTTCGATAGCCATGATGACCATAAAGCTTGTATATGTTAAATCATGCTTTTTTAAATAGTGAGTATATTTTTTTATGACTTCCTTAGAAGTAACATATAATAAAAAACATAATTGATTACTTAAATAACTGTCCTTTACATACATATATTTCCCCCCCTTAACTTATTTAAAGATAGTATGAACTAAAAGTATTGTCAAGCCCGTTATCATAGTATTCTATGGACTTTTCAAGTCATTTAAACGTTATTTCAAAGTACATCTACATAAAGGGGATAAGTGTCGATTTATTTTGAATTAGAGATAAATTGTTAGGCTATTTTGTTACAGAAATATAGAAATACTTTAAAATTTTCTAACTATCATTCATAATAATTTAGATAGTGATTAAATATGTTGAGACTAGGTTGTGTGCAAAGGAGTTTCAAAATGAGTAAAAAACAAAAATGGATTAGAATTTGTATTATTTTAGCTATTTCATTAGTAGTAGCAATCGCTTTCTTTTTTGCAATGAAAACATATCAAGGCCACAGAAACATTAAAACGGTTGATAGTTATTTAGAGCAAAGGAATTTAACTGATAAAATCAAATCAGAGGAGACACTTTATAGTGCCAAAAAAGGTGTTTATTACAAAGAAGTTGTATTTAAAGATGAACCGCATATGACTTATGTCATTCAACCAATTGGTACGCGTAAAGGTATCTTTGCAGAGGGCTTTGATACTGAAACTAAAAAAAGTATTAAAGATGCGAAATATAATGATTTCGATCAAAATTTTAAACCATAGCATTTGATTATAAAACTGTATTTAGACGTTATTACATTGTCTATGTACAGTTTTTTTATGCTGTTGGATGCGTGTGTGGTAGCGTGAGCTATTAAAAAATTTATATCCCAATTTATAATTATCTGATATAATTAAGCGATGTCAGATGAAGGGGGTTCCAACATGGCTCTGTTCAAGAGAAAAATTAGTTTGCCGATGCAAGTTATCATCGCATTGGTACTAGGTGTAGTTGTAGGTTTATTATTATTTGGACAAGATAACATAGCAAATTATATTAAACCTTTCGGTGACGTTTTCTTAAATTTAATTAAAATGATCATCATCCCAATTGTATTCTGTGCTTTAGCATTATCTATTTCTAACTTAGGGGATTCAAAGAAGATAGGTAGCTATGGATGGAAAGCAATTCTTTACTTTGAAATTATAACGACAATCGCAATTGCTTTAGGACTTGTTATTGGTAATTTATTCAAACCAGGTGCTGGTTTAGATCCAACGAAATTACCTAAAGGCGATATTTCTAAATATCAATCATCTGCATCAGCTGCAGAACAATCTACATATGGCAATCACTTTATTGATACCATTGTAAACATTGTACCAACAAACATATTTGAAGCATTAACTAAAGGTGAATTATTACCAATCATCTTCTTCGCAGTATTCTTTGGTTTAGGATTAGCTGCAATAGGTGAAAAAGCAGATCCTGTAAAAGGTTTCTTAAATGGAACACTTGAAGCAGTTTTCTGGATGATTAATAAAATTTTAAAATTAGCACCAATTGGTGTATTTGCATTTATTTGTACAACAGTAATGACGTTTGGAGCAGCTGCTTTAATTCCGTTATTAAAATTAGTACTTGTAGTTGTGTTCGCAATGGTATTCTTTGTTATCATCGTTCTTGGTATTGTAGCAAGAATATGCGGTATAAGTATTTTCTCAATTATTAAAATTTTGAAAGATGAATTATTATTAGCCTTCTCTACTTCTAGTTCAGAAGCAGTATTACCAGTTATGATGAAGAAAATGGAAAGATTCGGGGCACCTAAAGATGTCACATCTTTCGTCATTCCAATTGGTTACTCATTTAACCTTGATGGATCAGCTCTATACCAATCTATCGCAGCGTTATTCGTTGCACAAATGTATGGCATCCATTTATCGATTTCAGAGCAAATTATCTTAATGGTAACGTTGATGGTTGCCTCTAAAGGTATGGCTGGGGTACCAGGCGTTTCAATCGTAGTATTATTAACGACATTAGGTGCGATGGGCTTACCAGCACAAGGTCTTGCATTAATTATCGGTGTAGACCGTTTATTAGACATGGTTCGTACATGTGTAAACGTAATAGGTAATGCATTATCAGCTATTGTTATCTCTAAATGGGAAAAGGTTTATGACAAAGAACAAGGTAAAAAGTATTTACAATCAATTTAAAAAAAGAAATCTGACATTTTTTGTACCGAGCGAATGCGTTCGGTACTTTTTTTGTTCTACTTGAAAACATCAATGATTTGTATTGGAGCACAAATATTGCATAAAAAAACTGCCAACGAAGCAATATGCTTCATTGACAGTCATCTATGACCGATTACATACCTTTCATATCATGCATTTCATGAATTTTCATCATTAATCCATGTGGTACATCATCATGATCGACTTTAGATACTCTTGAAAATTTATCTGATCCTTTTTCTTTAACTAAAAATACAAAGTCACCTTTTTTGACATTCGCTTTGTTATCAGAAGGTAATTCGATATTCTTTTCAACTTTTTCAGTTTGTTCATTGACCATTTTATCAATTGTATGGTCATTCTTCATATAACCATAATAGGTTTCTTTTTGACCACCCGTCATCATCATGACCACTAGAACAATACATACAATAAGCATGATAGCAATCAGTGCAATACCAATACCTAAACCCTTTTTATTTTTCATGTTATAGACTCCTTTAAAAAGTTCTATCTCTTTTATACAGAAAATAGTATTAAATTGCAATAAAATAATAAATGATATTAAATTGAACACGCAATGAATCATATCAATGACACAAAGATGTTGAATTAATAAAATTGACAAAAAAGAGTGGAACGGAATTCATTTTGGAATTCATCGTCCCACGCTTAAATTCATAATACGTTTTTAAATTACACAGTAATCGTTACAGGCGTATCGACATCGTCATCGTTCATTAATGTTATCGTTTTAGGAACTACTTTAAGTACACATAATTTAGGGTCTTCTTTTGAATCAAAGAAAGTCTTATCTTGTGTTTCCCATAACCAGTCAATCACTTTTTGATCTTCCACGACTTCAATATTAGCTTCTATTTCAACAAAACTATTGTTTGTTGTTTCATTGTAACCCAATAAAATATATGCGCTAGGATTATGTTTAATCTCTTCAACTTTAGTGCTTTCAGTACTTGTCTTCGTATATAAAGTTAATTCATTATTATAAAAGACCATGTAACGACTGTTTGGTTTATTGTTGTAAGCAGTAGACAATACACCAACTTTAGAAGTGTCTAACACTTTTTCAATTGCTTGAATCGCTTGTTGTTGTTCCACAATCATCATCTCCTTAGTTTACATATATCCTAAATGACGTATGTCTAAACTCATATCAGCGTGAATACTATGAAGGTTTAATACAAATATATTTAACTTCGTCATGTTTAAGTGTTACTTGAAATGCTGCATAATCCTTTTCTTGAATTAATAATTCTGTTTTAGGATGGTTGCATTGATCTAGTTGTTGAATGATATCTTTTTCAATATACACATCGCGTTTATCTTGAGGAATTAAATGTTGTATTGAGCCGTGTTCATTATTAAGTGTATTGACTATGAAGAGTGTATTTTCTTTAAAATCATTTTCAAAAATATAATGCTGTTGACTATCTGATAAATAGCGATCATTAATTTTGTTGAAAAGTATCAAATGATAATCACCATCTTTGTAGCACATTAAATAATTGTTGGCGATTTGAAATGACTCATTACTAAATGTAGCGACAAAACGATATAAATGCATGATGGGTAGCAGACTACCATGATTGTTAAATAAGGAAATATACATTGGATCAGTTTCTATTAATTTGTAACACACGCCGCCACCATGTCTCATTAATTGATACAAATGACAAACGATATCTGATAATTGAAGTGACTGTGTACCATTATTGGTGTATTTGAAACATTTCAATGATAAATTACTATAAATAAATTGCGTGGAAGGTATATTTGATCCTTCTATGAAACGTAAATAATTTTCGAAGTGTGTAGATGAATGAGTGAAGCCTCGTTGTTTATCAATTAACACATTTTTGGTATCGATATTTTCAATATCTACAAAATAAAAATCAAAATTCATACGGTGCATAATATCATAGGTTTCTTGTAATGAACCTGTTTGTCTTAATAAACCGTCCACCATCAAACTAAATTTGATAGCACGGTTTTTATTTTTAAGTTTAAGGTGTGCAAGGTGAATATCATGGACAGACATTGTTTCAGTATCAAATACAAGCATAAATTTCACTAATTTTTTATTCCATTTATAATCTCGGTTATTTTGTAAGAAAATCATAATCAATTGATATATCATCTTAAATTCTTGATTGTTTTTAATTGTCACTGCCAGTCTAATATTTTTTTCGAATAATTTTTCAAAGCAACGATTTAATAAATTTAAATTTGTATGTCGGCCTACCATGTCACTAACATCATTAATTAAGATGGCTGGTCTAGGTAAATAGGATAAATCAATATCAAAATAATCATTAAATACAAATTGAAAGAGTTCATTGATGTTTTGAAAATCAATAAAAGCAGTAGAAAATTGAGTTTGGTCTTTCGGATTGTAATGGGCCATATTGATTTGTGTTGTTTCTGTCGTTAAGTAATCGGTAAATTCAAATTGTGAAATTAAATTTAAAAATGATTGACTGACTGAACTACGTATTGCGATTGAAGGTAATGGTTCTAATTGATTTAACTTTGTACGAAATTGCTTAGGACTCACATCAAGGTGTTTTTTAAATTGGTTAGTGAAATTGGTGTGGCTACTAAAACCTGACAATTCAGAAACGGTTGTAATGGAATGATTCGTTGTCATCAATAATCGGACGGATTGATTAACTTTTAAACTCGTATAATAGTCTTTGAAATTGACATTCAACATGCGTGCAAATAGATTAGAACAATATGATTCTGAAATCAGTGCATGTTGTGCGATATCGATTAGTGATAAATGAGATGTAATGTTGTCATTAATATATAGAACGATGTTAGATAATAATTGATTATCGATGGACATGGTTGGTACATATAATGTTGCATTTCTCACTACAGCTTCTTTATATAATGTACGGATAATTTTAGACATAGTCTCACTATCTTGTGTTTCATTGTTTGAATAATTAGAAACACATTGCAAAATTTGAGATTTTATAAAATGATTTGACTGTAATAAATGCCGATCAAAATAACAGTTAAAGAAATCGTTATCTTCTATATAGAAATAAGCGATAGGTATCTTTAACTCAATTAAATCATTAGCATGATTGATATTAAATAAATCCCCTTGGTTGACGATGGCAATATGATTATGAATGTCTGTCTTGCTACCATTGATAGTGATTGTCAATTCATTTGTTAAAGAAAAATATAAAATGACATAATTAATATTACGTAAAGGGGCGGTTGTTAAATGTTCATGTAATCGAAGGGAATTACTCATATTTGTTGTTCTCCTAGCTTTTTATATTTATGTGCTAAACAATACGGCTCAATTGAATTGTGAATAATAAAAGTAATTATAAATTAAAAGTAAGAAAAAATTAATAACTAAAAATAAAAAAATTTTGCTACTATTCTCATTGATTTAGTTAATGATTACGAAATCATATATTTATTAATTCTGTATCAACATCATGACATCACAACATAAAATATTGATACATCAAGATAAGCCTATAATTAAATGATTGAGATTAAAATCTGCCATCACATTCATGTTAATGATGCATATACAATCAACAACTTAAACTTATCACTACTATATGACGTTAAGACATAACATCATGAAATTTCCATCCTACACAATTGAAGTTTATTATAACTTTATAGGTCATATAGAAGTTTTGCTCATGAACAGCACGATCAAACAACAAGACCGAATATGAGCACGAATAAGTGAAATAACAGTCAGACATCACAGCTTAGATTTATACATCATAGAATAAGAAATGTATATGTGGCATTAGCACAGGTATTAGCAGTAGCATGCTAGTGTATATTATTAAGGAGCCTAACTCCCCCCAATTACTAAATCACTAATGCATAAGCAACAGTTTTTATATCTATTTTCCTTAAATATACAGATTTAATTATAAGTGAAACCATCAAGAATAATATTTTACAGAAAAACAGAATTAATTTTAAAAAAAGTTGGGACAACATTTACGTCGTCTCAACTTTTTTTATAGAATTAAGAACACAACAAACGTGTTTTGAACTATAGCCGAATGACACATGGACATGCGTAGTTAACGGTATGGGTAAAAAGTTTGAAATGCTATGTAACGCTAGTCAAGCTCAACATGATTCGCTATGCTTCTATATTAAGAAGCGTACTATTTTGTAAATAGGACACATTATATTTTTCGGCTAAATGTTTTAAAAATATTAACAAATCAGTGCTCTGAATGATATCTTGATTAAAATCAGCTTTAAGCTTGGCTGCGCGCTCTTTTTCAAGGTCATTTGCTTTATGTTTGAAATATCCCCACATATGATCATAAGCATTTATAATCGTTCCATGTGTTGGTGTTGTGTTAAGTGCGTCATCAATTGCCTGCTGAACGTCTGACAAAGTAGGGGACTGTTTAAGCAGTTCGCGAATAGCATTATAATGTTGTTGACTGTGGTATAACACATTATATTTTTCTTCGCGCCATAATTTTTCGATATAGCCACGTTCTTTCATCAAATATCGCCTCGCTTACTAAATGTTGTATCGTCATTTATTTCGTTCCCGAAAGTTTATATCATGAACCTTAAATATGAACAAATGGTGAAAATAAAAAAGCGTATTGCGTTATTTTTTGGAACCGGTTACAATTAAATTAATAAATAGAACCGGTTCCATTCAATAGGAGGGAAAGTAATGAACTATAAAAAGTCAGCTGAAGATATTCTTGAGGCTATAGGCGGTGAAGACAATTTAGATGCAATGGCGCACTGCGCTACGAGATTAAGACTTGTGCTCAACGATGAAAGTAAGGTAGATGAAGATGCTTTATCAAACATGGATGTTGTTAAAGGAACATTCTCAACGGGTGGTCAATACCAAATTATTATTGGCTCGGGTACGGTTAATAAGGTGTTTAATGAACTTGAACATATAACAGGTAAAGAAGCTTCAACAACGTCAGATGTAAAAGATAAATCAACGCAAAATATGAATCCATTACAGCGATTCGTGAAGATGCTCTCAGATATTTTTGTTCCTATTATTCCAGCCATTGTAGCTGGTGGGTTATTAATGGGGATTAATAATATACTAACTGCACCTGATCTCTTTTATGATCATCAATCGTTGATAGATGTTCATAGTCAATTTGCTGGCTTAGCAGATATGATTAATATTTTTGCGAATGCACCGTTTACGCTGTTACCTATACTAATTGGATTTAGTGCAGCGAAACGCTTTGGAGGTAACCCTTTCTTGGGTGCAGCACTAGGTATGATTCTCGTACATCCATCATTAATGAGTGCTTATGATTTTCCTAAAGCTGTAGAAGCGGGTAAAGCCATTCCACATTGGGACTTGTTTGGTCTACATATTAATCAAGTCGGTTATCAAGGACAAGTATTACCAATGTTGGTGGCTGCTTACATTTTAGCTACGATTGAAAAAGGATTACGAAAAGTGATTCCTACAGTATTAGATAATTTATTAACACCATTATTATCTATATTAGTAACAGCCTTTCTAACATTCTTATTTGTAGGTCCAATAACTAGACAACTTGGGTATTGGTTATCAGATGGCTTAACATGGTTATATGATTTTGGTGGTGCCATTGGTGGATTTATCTTTGGTTTATTCTATGCACCAATTGTTATAACAGGTATGCATCATAGTTTTATTGCTGTAGAGACAACGTTAATTGCTGATCAAGCGAAAACAGGTGGATCATTTATCTTCCCAATCGCAACAATGTCTAACGTGGCACAAGGTGGTGCGGCACTCGCAGCATTTATCATCATTAAAAATAATAAAAAGTTAAAAGGTGTTGCCTCAGCAGCAGGTGTTTCAGCATTGTTAGGAATTACAGAGCCAGCGATGTTTGGTGTGAATCTTAAATTAAGATATCCATTTATTGGCGCAATTATTGGTTCTGCTATAGGCTCGGCTTATATTTCATTCTTTAAAGTTAAAGCCATCGCTTTAGGTACAGCAGGATTACCAGGGTTTATTTCAATTAATCCAGCACATGCAGGGTGGTTACATTACTTTGTTGGTATGCTGATTGCCTTTATTGTATCTGTAGCGATAACATTTATTTTATCCCGACGAAACGCTTATCGAGCTACCGCTGAATAAATAAAACCGGTCTTCTGAATGTGTCAGAAGACCGGTTTTTTGTGTTGTTATAATTTTTGTTTTCGCCATAAAAAGATACTCACAATTGTAACAAGTATAAGTGAAATACCTACAATAAATAGCCATGATGTATAGCTTTTTTCATCGAGTGGAAGTGGGACATTCATCCCGAAGAAACTAAAGACAAGCGTTGGTAAAGTGAGTAATACTGTAAAGAGCGTAAGTGTCTTCATAATATTATTCATTTCGTTTGATAATAATGAAGAATATGACGTTGTGATACTCTCCAGAATTCCCGTATATAATTCTGTCGTTTCAATCGCTTGGTTGTTCTCAATCACTAAATCTTCCAATAAATCTTCGTCTTCATCAAAGCGTTTGATGGCAGGTAATCTGAATAATTTTTTTATGATAGTGTCATTACCTTTTAAAGCGGCAAGGAAGTAAACCAAACTTTTTTCAACTTCCATTAATTTATATAATTGTTTATTTGTAATGTTATTTTTTAACTCTCGCTCAATTCGGATTCGCGATTTATTTAAGAGTCGTAAATTTCTGTTGTAGTGGTTTGAAATTGTTAATAAGATATCCAATGCAAAACGACTATGGAAATTTAAATTCACATTATCTTGTCGCACATAATTTTCTAAAAATTCATTTTCAGCGTCACAGATTGTTAAAATGAGTCCTTTTCCAATAACAATACCTAATGGAATGGTAACGAATGATAAGACGCGACGATTGGTTGAACTGACGATGGGTAAGTCAATAATGATAAGTGAGTAACCTGTGTCATCATCATATTCGATACGTGCACTTTCATCCGCATCTAATGGATCTCGGATAAAATCTTCAGGTAAGTTATACGTTTCTATTAATTGTTCAATTTCTTCTCTATCAGGTTCTACAACATTAATCCATGATGCAGAGTGGTCTAAAGTCGTTTCAACGATGTCATTGTTTGTTGAATGTTTATATGCAGTTAGCATGGTTAATGATTCCTTTCATATTCATTTAGTCTCAGTTGGATTGAGTACGTTCATAATGATTTTGAATCATAATACGTAGCGGCCCATTATAAATGATATTAAAAATATGTTTGGTTAACTCATTTACAGAGAGTCGATGATCATCCTGTACCCAATATTTGATAATTGAAATGGTAGCACCTGAAACATAACTATGAAAATACATTTCGGGAATACCATCAATCTCATGATTAATACTAATATATTTTTGCATATTTTCTTGCATTAAGGAATGAATTTTTTCTTCAAGTCTACTTTTACGTTCAAGTTGAAGAATTGTATGATAAAACTCCATGTTATCAGAGATATGTTGTAATACCTTAGTCAAAACATTATTTATAAAATCTTCAGCGGTATTTTCTGGTGAACTAACATCGAGTTGATTAAATTGAGTCGATGTCCAAATTTGGGATATACATTCATCTTCCATATCAGTTAATAACATGTATTTATCTTCATAATGTAAGTAAAATGTACCACGATTAATATCTGCTTGATCTGAAATATCTTGAACAGTAATTTTGTCGAGGTCTTTACGCTTTAAAAGGTCAGTAAAAGCACGCTTAATTGCTGACTTCGTCTTTCGTATTCTCCTATCTTCTTTCATAAAATATCGATCTCCTAATAATAAATAGACAAAAATGTACAATCTGTTCAATAACAAACGGTATTTGAATAATTGATTATTGTTTATTTTTGACTATCTCATTATAATTTACAAAGTATTAAATATTCAACACATTGTTCAATAAATTGTAGGAGGTTAGATTTCATGAATATTTTTAAAAGCAAACTATTATGGCTTGCACCTATTGCAGCGATATTATTATTAGTTATTTTTTCTTTGGCATTTTATCCAGCGTTTAATCCAAAACCAAAACAATTACCAATAGCCGTTGTAAACAATGATAAAGGTGTAGACATTCAAGGTAATAAAGTAAATATCGGGAAAAAAATTGAAGATAAATTAATGGATAGTGATTCTGATACAGTTAAATGGGTTAAAGTTGATAAAGAATCAGATATTAAAAAAGGTCTTAAAGATGAAGAATACTATGGGGTAGCTATTTTTAATAAAGACTTTTCTAAAAATGCAATGAGTAAAACACAAAAAGTAGTGATGGATAGTAAAAAGGCAGAAATGAAAGAAAAAGTTGAATCAGGTGAAATGCCTGCAGCTGCCGTTCAACAAATGCAACAAAAAATGGGTAACCAAAAAGTTGATGTGAAACAAGCAACATTTAAAACGATTGTAAATAAAGGTGCAAGCATGCAAGCAGCTACGATTACTGGTAAAGTGCTTGATGGCATGGGTGATAACTTGAATAAACAAATTACATCACAAAGTCTTAGCACATTAGAAAAGCAAGATGTAAAAGTGAGCGCATCAGATATTAAAGGTATCACTAACCCTGTTAAAGTGGATAATCAAGAGCTAAATAAAGTTAAAGACCATCAAGGTGGCGGTAATGCACCGTTCTTAATGTTCATGCCAGTATGGATGGGATCACTTGTAACATCTGTATTATTATTCTTTGCTTTCAGAACAAGTAATAACTTTAAAATTCAACACAGAATTATCGCATCATTAGGGCAAATGTTATTAGCTGTAATCACAGCATTTGCTGCAAGTTTCGCTTATGTGTACTTCATGCATGGTGTATTAGGATTTGATTTCAATCATACAAATCGAGTAGCACTCTTCTTAGCTATTTCAATACTTGGATTTATCGGATTAATTCTAGGTATTATGGTCTGGTTAGGAATGAAATCTATTCCAATCTTTGTCATTTTAATGTTCTTTAGTATGCAATTAGTCACATTACCTAAAGAAATGCTACCTAAAGCATATCAAGGTTGGGTTTATAAAATTGATCCATTCACACATTATACAAATACCCTTAGAGAAATTATCTACATGGGTAGTCATATTGAAATGAATGCAACGATGTGGATGATGATAGGATTTATTATTTTTGGTGCAGTTTCTAGTTTAACTGCAGCTATCGTAAGAAAACATAGTAATAAACGTACTGAAATTCCATCATAGGAATGTAGTTATTTGTCTCAAATTTGACATGAACGTGCTAAATTTGAGGCTTTTTTGAAAATAAAAATAAACTGAAAATTTAAACTTTAATATATCGGTTGACTATGATAAGAATCGGCGTATTATATTCGTTAGACATCTAACGAAATGGAGTGAGACGATGGAGGCTACCTATCAATATTTAGTCAGAATGTTGGCGCATGAGATGAAACATTACGCTGATCGGAAACTAGATGAGTATAATGTCACACAAGAACAAAGTCATACGTTAGGTTATATCTACAGACATAAAGACCAAGGCATAACACAAAATGAATTATTAAAGACATTTAAACGAAAAGGGTCAACGGTAAGTTCAATACTTAAAGGTCTGGAGAATAAAGGACTTATTTATAGGATGGTAGATCCTGAGGATTCCAGACGTAAGAATTTAAAATTAACTAAAGAAGGAACGCAACTGGTTGAATCTTTTGTCAGCATCTTCGACGATATTGAAAGTATACTTGTCAAAGATTTTGATGAGAATGAAAAGCAACAACTTAAAAGATTATTTGAACGCATGCTGAATAATATTAAAACAGAAAATTGATTATTAAAGCTAGCTGAAATTTAAAGTAATGTTGGAATAGCAGCTAGCAATTATTTTGGAAATATAGTTAGATATCTAATTATTAGATATCTAATATAAGGAGATTATGGGAATGAAAGACGAACAATTATATTACTTTGAGAAAGCATCTATATTTAAAGCGATGATGCATTTCTCATTACCGATGATGATAGGCTCATTATTAAGTGTGATTTACGGTATCTTAAATGTATACTTTATTGGCTTTTTAGATAATAGCCACATGATTTCAGCGATATCTTTAACATTACCTATATTTGCAGTACTCATGGCATTTGGTAATTTATTTGGTGTAGGAGGCGGGACTTACATATCACGTTTACTTGGTGCGAAAGACTACACTAAAAGTCATTATGTAAGTAGCTTCTCAATATATAGTAGTTTTGTATTGGGACTTGTTATTGCTATCATAACGCTACCATTTACGGACCAAATTGCTAGTATACTTGGTGCCAGTGGTGAAACGTTAAACTATACGAGTGACTATTTAAAAATTGAATTTTTAAGTACACCGTTTGTTATTTTATTTTTTGTTTTAGAGCAATTTGCTAGAGCAATCGGTAAACCAATTATTTCGATGATTGGTATGCTTTCAAGTGTTGGCATAAATATCATCTTAGATCCAATTTTGATTTTTGGATTACATTTAGATGTCGTCGGTGCAGCATTAGGTACTGCTATTTCAAACGTGGTTGCAGCAATCTTTTTCATTGTTTACTTTTCTAGAAAAAATGAAACGTTATCACTCAATATTAAACATGCCAAACCGACTAAAGCGATGATGCAAGAAATATTTAAAATTGGTATACCTGCATTCTTAATGGTTGTCTTGATGGGCGTAACAGGTTTGGTCGTGAATTTATTCTTGGCAACGTATGGTAACTATGCCATCGCAAGTTACGGTATCTCATTTAGACTCGTTCAATTTCCTGAATTAATTATTATGGGGCTTTCCGAAGGTGTTGTACCTCTCATCGCGTACAATTTCGTAGCGAATAAAACAAGAATGAAAGATACAATTAAAGTAGTCATCATGTCTATTGCAGTTATATTTGCCGTATGTATGACTGTCGTTCTTTTAGCTGGTCATACCATCGTTCAATTGTTCAGTACAGACCCACAAATTGTCGTCTTAGCTACATTTATCTTAAAAGTTACTATGACATCATTACTTCTAAATGGTATTGGTTTCTTATTTACAGGTATGTTGCAAGCTACAGGACAGGGTCGCGGTGCTACGATTATGGCCATCGCACAAGGGACAGTTATTATTCCAGTTCTATTTGTTTTAAATAGTTTATTTGGATTAGCTGGTGTCATTTGGTCGTTATTAATCGCTGAAACAGTTTGTGCTTTGTTAGCAATGTTTATTGTGTATGCCTTAAGAAATCGATTAACAGTAGATACAGCATCTTTAATTGAAGATTAATAAAATGACTAAAAGATTAACAATATAAATTCAAGTGCATAAAACGATTTATAATGAAGATTTAGTTTGAAATTTGAGTTAATAGAAGTCTAGTAATAAGGAGGGAGTGGGACAGAATGCTTTTAAAATTCGTCGTCCGCTCCCATCTTGCTTTACTTGTGGCATTTCTTAGTGACATTCTCTTTGCTGGGGCCCACTCGGAAGGATGACTAGAAGTGAGAAAAGCTTGCTTAAAGCGCCTTTTCAGTTCAGTCAGCTACTGTGAATTTCTAAAATGGCATCATTATATTTTTTATGTCCGGGCCATTTCCTGTCTTTATTTTGGATAAAAAGTGACAAATTAGAATAATTATTGTTAAATAGCACACATTATTTTATTATAAGTGAATGAGCAAAATTTTATGGGAGGATGGCAATGGTGAATTTACAACGAAGTTCTAAAGTAGCTTTGGCATTGGTAATGATGTTTTTATTATTGTTAATTCCAACACTTCAAAATGTCGCATCTGCGCATGCAACTTTGGAAAAAACAACACCACCACAAAATGGGGTGATATCAAAGCAACCTGATGCTATAGAGTTAACATTTAATGAGCCAGTGAATGCTGAATATTCGGGAATCACATTATACAATGATAAAGGGGATAAAGTAGGCGATATAGATCCTACTACAACGGGACATTCCAAAACGCTCTCATTTCCAACTGATAAAGTTCAACATGGTACACAGCAAATAGAATGGCATACCGTATCCACTGATGGGCATGAGATTAGCGATCGATTTGAATTTTCAGTAGGTGAAAAGACAGCAAGTGGTGTCGATACATCTCCAGCCTTTTATGAAACACCTGATTTCTGGTTTGGTCTATTTAGATACATAGCGGAAGGTGCAACAATCATACTTGTAGGGCTATATTGGTTGAATGGTATTGCACGTCGTAATAATTTATCAACATTTGATGTTTTTCCTAGACATATTGCAGTATCTTTAATCATGATGATGGCCTATTTAATGTCGCTTATACTCTATTTAATGACATTATCTTCAGATGTGCTAGATGACATATTATCACTTCAACCTAGCGTGATAACGCAATTTCCATATATATTAAGTGCCATAGCGTTAATCGTATTAAGTGGCTTATTCGTCTTAAGAAATATGGAGAAATCATGGTATTGGATGATTTCTATTGCTATGATTTTAGCAATGAGTATGTCAGGTCATGCATGGTCACAAAGTGTGCCATTATGGTCAATTATACTTAGAACACTTCATTTAACAGGCATCAGTTTATGGTTAGGCGCACTATGTTATTTATTAATTTCAGTATTTACACGTAAGAAAGACGCTGTAGATTTATTACGTGAAATATTGTTTAAAGTTAATGCTGCAGCAGTAGGGATTATCATTATTTCAGGCGTGTTAATGTCTATTGATCAAACAAAGATTTTATCAATTTGGACAAATATGCAAACGTGGACGGTATTCTTATTAGTTAAAGTCATTGGTACGTTCATCATGATGATACTAGGATTATTGCAAACAACACGTGCACTTAACAAACGTCATAGAGTCAATAAATCTTCACTTATTATAGAAGTTGTCATTGGTATTGTGCTTATTTTGATCGGCGTAATTATGAGTCAAATTAGTATTCCATAAAAAGGAGAAAAAAGATGATTAAAAAATTATTAGCGACAAGTTTCATATTCTTTTTTGCACTAGGTTTCTTTAAAGTAGCAGACGCACACGTCACTTTGAATCCTAAAGCAGTGGATCCTGAATCCTATGAAAAAGTAGATGTAAGAGTGCCAGTAGAACAAAAAGATCATACTGAAAAAGTGGAATTAGAAGTTCCAAAAGAAGTACAAGTTGTTAATATTCAACCAGTGGATGGTTATAAACATAAAATAGATAAAGATAAAAAAGGTAATATCACTAAAATTACTTGGACAGCTAAAGGTAAAGGGATTGGTCCTGATGAATTTATGGATTTCCCAATTGTTGTAGCTAGTCCTAAAGATGAAGGCAAGTATGAATTTAAAGCCATTCAAACTTATGATAATGATGATAAAGTCAAATGGACTGGTAAAGAAGATAGTGAACACCCAGCGCCAACGTTAGAAGTTAAAAAGAATGCTAATGCAGTAGAAACGAAAGATGAAAAATCACAAGATACTGCTAATGCGCAACAATCTTCAGGTGGTTCAATTGCTTTATGGATCGTTTCAATTATTGCCATTATATTATCATTAGTAGCATTATTTAAACATTCAAGAAATAAATAATGTTAAGTGAGTCAAGGACAAAAGGATACTTAGTCAATTTAAAGTAACTAACTAAACACTTAAGCGCGTTACTTTAAAATTTGTCTGTTCTAGTCCCGCTCCCTAAACGCTACTGCACTGACAATGATGTAACGCAATATTGCATATATTGTCACTTTAAAGTTGATGATAATAAATTATAATATTAGTGTGAGGGAGGCATTATTTATGCGACGATTATTATATGCGTTTTTAGTCTACATGATTTTAGGACTCATTAGTGGGTTCTACTATAGAGAGTTGACAAAAGCACATGATTTTACGGGCGATACACAATTATCTATTGTACATACGCATACACTTATTTTAGGTATGTTTATGTTTTTAATTCTTATACCACTAGAGAAGGTATTCAAATTAAGTAGTTATTACTTATTTAACTGGTTCTACTATGTTTATAACATCAGTGTCATTGTAACGATTGGTATGATGGTAACGAAAGGCACTTTCCAAGTATTAGGAAAAAGCTTTTCCCCGGAAGCATTTGCTGGGTTTGCCGGTATCGGTCATACAGGTATGCTAGCCGGATTATTATTATTATTTTTCTTAATTCGACAAGCCGCCTTAAAAGAACCAAGAGATTAATTGATAATAGGGAGACTTTTCATATAAATAGCACGTGAGTGTTATGTATGAAAAGTCTTTTTTATAAATAAAGTATTGTTACGATGATTTGAAAATATGATTTTCTTCAATAATATATGCACATATTGTATAATATAGGCAAAATAATGATAATTATTATCATTTGAAAAGGGACACAATCTTGGGAGGATAAATGATGCAAGATGTAACAATTATTGGAGGCGGACCTGCTGGGTTATTTGCAAGTTTCTATGCGGGACTACGAGGTATGTCAGTGCGAATTATTGACGTGCAAGATAAACTAGGTGGTAAAATGCAAATCTATCCAGAAAAGATTATTTGGGATATTGGTGGCGTCGCTCCGAAACCATGCTTTGAGATTATTAAAGACTTGATCGACCAAGGATTACATTTTAACCCTAAAGTGAATTTAAATGAACGTGTCACAGATATACGTAAAATAGCCGAAAGACATTTTGAAGTTGAAACAGATCGTGGACACATCTATGAATCAAAATCTGTCATATTTGCAGTTGGTGGTGGCATAATTAATCCGAAACCACTTCAAATTAAAGATGCTGAACGGTACCGTTTAACGAATTTACATTATGTTGTTCAATCATTTTCTAAATTTAAAGGTAAAGATATATTGATTTCTGGTGGTGGTAACACGGCTTTAGACTGGGCAAGAGATTTAGCAAATATCGCCAATTCAATTACATTAGTTTATAGAAAGTCAGATATTAAAGGGTACGAAGCGATGATTCAAGTCCTTGAATCATTAAATGTGACATTAATGCCTAAAACACAAATTAAAGCGTTAATTGGTGATAATCAATGTGAATGTATCAAAGAAGTGACACTTGAGAATAGTGAGACTGGTGAAGTAATCACTCGAGCTTTTGACGACGTTATTATTAGTCATGGCTTTGATCATGAGAATCCACTATTAACAGATTGTACATCTAAACTTGATTTGTATGATGACTATCGTGTTAAAGGGTTTGGTAATACAACAACGAGTATTCCTGGCATCTTTGCTTGTGGCGATATCGTACACCATGATGCTAAAGTGCATCTTATCGCAAGTGCTTTTAGTGATGCTGGAAATGCAGCGAATCTAGCTAAAACGTATATTGACCCTGATGCATACAAAGAAGGATATGTTTCAAGTCATAATGACGTATTTAAAGAATCCAATAAGGCTGTTATTAAACAATATTTATAAAATTAACCAAGGGGGAAGACGATGATTAGATATTCTCATGAAGCACCAGAAGCTGAGGCGTATTGTCATTTAAGAGTTAAGGCAGGTATGAGCCCAAAGTCAATAGCTGCAGCGCGCAAAGGATTACCTAATAGTTGTTTTAATATTACCATTTATGATGACCAACAACTGATAGGCATGGGCAGAGTCATTGGTGATGGTGGAACGGCATTTCAAATTGTAGATATAGCCGTCGATCCAGACTATCAAGGCCAAGGCTGTGGCAGAATCATATTAGAGCAAATTATGTCATATTTACATTCCGTCGCTGAAAAGGGGACTTACGTTAGTTTGATTGCGGATTACCCAGCCGATCAACTCTATAAAAAATTCGGGTTTACATCAACAGAGCCAAAATCAGGTGGTATGTATATCGTATTTTAATTATGAAAATCACTAGGACGAATCAAATCATACTTGATTGTCCTAGTGTTTGTTTTTTATGCATTAAAATCGATGATAATACGACCAAAATTGTCATGATTTAATACGGTTTCAATCGCTTCTGGTAATTCTGAAAATGTGATGATTTGCTTAATATCATGTAGTTGATTAGATTTTAAGTCCGTCGCTAAACGTCTCCAAACACGCTCACGGAGTTTCATAGGTGTAAATACAGAATCAATTCCGACAAGGCTGACACCTCTCAAAATAAATGGATAAACAGTTGCATCAAATGACACACCACCGGTTAACCCAATCAATGCGACACCACCATTATTATTGATACGTTTTGTGACATAAGGTGTACCATTTCCGCCGATTGGATCAATGGCAGCTTGCCAAGTTCTCGAACCAAGTGGCTTATCATCGTTTTGTGTAATACGATCAATAATCTCATTTGCCCCCAAGGTTTCTAATTTATCTATAGCATGCTTATTACCAGTACTAGCAACAACGTGATATCCTAAATTAGATAACATCAGAACAGCTAATGCACCAACACCACCAGATGCCCCACGTACAAGGACTTTACCGCCTTCTAATGTCATAAAACCAGCTTTTTCTAATTTCTCAATTGCTAATCCAGCTGTATAACCTGCGGTACCATAAATCATAGCCTCTTCTAACGACAGATTGTCAGGTAATTGAACGACCCAATCGGATTTTACACGTGCATATTCACTGAAACCACCATAATGATTGACACCTAAATCATAGCTTGTAACAATCACTTCTTCGCCTTCATCAATTGTTGGATCCTCTGATTTTACTACAACGCCTGCTAAATCGATACCAGGTACCATCGGGTATGATTTTAAAATTTGATTATTATCTGTTGTAGCTAAGGCATCCTTATAATTAATTCCAGAATAATGAACTTTGATTAAGACGTCACCTTCTGGTAAATCATCCATAGTTATTTGAGTAAAGTCAGGTTTCACACTTCCATCTTCATTTTTATCTACTATAAAAGCTTTAAATTGTTCTTTCATATTATGTGACTCCTTTATATTAAACTTCATAAGTATATAATACCCGCATCTCAATTGTTCTATACTTTCTCTTAGTTAAATGAGTAAAGATTAATAACTTAAAAAATAAAAAAAATTTAAGTTAAAATTGTATTTGAATTGTTGTTGACACATCAAGGGGGTAAATCTATAATAAATTTGATAATGATTATCAATTGAAAATTATAAGTGTTTATATGAATATAAAAGACGTTATAACCATGATTGTGAGTTGGTGTTAAATATAGCGTAAGGTTACCAACACGAATCATCTTCAAATGATAATCGCCTAAACTATATTGAGGTGAATACATAATGAAAAAATTACCAACTATTTTACTCGCATCATCGTTACTTTTAGCTGCTTGGGCAATAATGGTCACAGTGACGACAGTAGCAAAGACAAGCAGTCACAAAGCAGTAAAGGTGAGAACAAAGCTGCTTTACAAAAGGCTACCAAAGAATATGAAAAATATACGGATGGCCAACTTGATAAATTCTTAGAAGGCACAGAAAAATTTGTTGCGGCAATTAAAGCAGATGATATGGATAAAGCTAAAGCATTATATCCTAAAGTGCGTATGTATTATGAAAGATCAGAACCTGTCGCAGAAGCTTTTGGTGATTTAGATCCTAAGATTGATGCGCGTTTAGCAGATATGAAAGAAGAGAAAAAAGAAGATCAATGGACAGGCTATCATAAAATTGAAAAGTCACTTTATCAAGACAATAAAATAGATGAAACAACTAAAAAAGATGCTGATCAATTATTAAAAGATGCTAAAGAATTAGATGCGAAAGCAGATACTTTAGATATTACACCTAAATTAATGCTACAAGGTTCAGTTGATTTATTAAATGAAGTTTCAACTTCTAAAATAACTGGGGAAGAAGAAATTTATTCTCATACCGATTTATATGATTTCAAAGCAAATATTGAAGGCGCACAAAAGATCTATGAATTATTCAAACCAGAATTGGATAAAAAAGATAAAAAATTAAGTTCAGACATTCAAAAGAATTTCGATAAAGTTAATCAATTGCTAGATAAGTATAAAGATGGCGACGGTTATAAAGACTATAGTGCAGTAACCAAAGAAGATAGAAAAGCATTATCAGATGCTGTCAATTCACTTGGTGAACCACTAAGTAAAATGGCTGTGGTTACAGAATGAGTAATGTAGATGATAAACAAAATGACCAAGTTTCCCGCCGTTCATTCTTAAAAATGCTTGGTATAGGTGGCGCCGGTGTTGTGATTGGTGCTAGTGGCGCAGGTAGTATCCTTTCATTTAAATCGATGTTCGATACACCTGAGAATGAAGACAAAGATGCTTTCGAATTTTATGGTCGTGTACAAGCAGGTATCACAACGCCAACTCAAAAAAATTGTAACTTTGTCGCATTAGATTTAAAAACAAAAGATAAAAATGCAATTAAAGATATGTTTAAAAAATGGACGCAAATGTCAGTAAACATGACAGATGGTGCGCCAGCTGCTAAAGATAGTCAGAACGAATTATTACCACCCGTAGATACTGGCGAATCAATAGGATTAGGGGCTAGTAAATTAACATTAACGTTTGGTATTTGTAAATCATTTCTAAAGAAAATCGGTATGTCATCTAAAATCCCAGCAGGATTTAAGGACTTACCACATTTTCCAAATGACCAGTTAGATGATGAGTACAGTGATGGCGATATCATGATTCAAGCATGTTCAAACGATCCACAAGTTACTTTTCATGCAATTCACAACTTGATTCGACCATTTAGAGATGTAGTTAAAATGAAGTGGTCTCAGAATGGCTTTGTATCTGGAAAGCTTGAAGAAACACCAAGGAATTTAATGGCATTTAAAGATGGTACAGTGAATCCACGAAAAAATGAGGAACTTAAAAAGTATGTGTTTATCGATGATGGATGGGCTAAAAATGGTACATATTGTATTATTCGTCGTATTCAAATTCATATTGAAACTTGGGACCGAACGTCATTAGAAGAACAAGAAGCAACATTTGGTCGTAAACGTGCATCAGGTGCACCATTAACTGGAAAAAAAGAATTCGACAATATTGATTTAGATGCGAAAGATAGCAGTGGCCAATATGTTATCGATCCTAATGCGCACGCGCGTCTAGCACGTGAAGTTAAAACATCAATTAAACGTCGTGCCTATAATTATAATGATGGAACAAATGCGAAAACTGGCGCGTTAGAAACAGGCTTAATGTTCATTTGTTTCCAAAAATCAACACAACAGTTTATAGATATTCAAAATAATTTAGGTCATAGTGATAAGCTAAATGAATATATTACACATCGAGGTTCTGCATCCTTCCTTGTATTGCCAGGTGTCAAAAAGGGAGGTTACATCGGTGAAACCTTATTTAATTAAATTAATCGCTGTGTTAATCCTTATTCTCACCGTTATTAGAACGGTTCCACTACATCAAGTTAGTGCTGCAGATGATAGTAAAATCAGTGATGTGTATGTGGCGATAACTGATGCAAAATCAACGATAGAAGATAAAGGTAAGAGCAATCAAGAAAAGCAAAATGCACTCGCTGATATTAAAGAAAAAGTGAAATCTTTAAATATTAAAGATAACAAAGAAGGTAAAGACGTAAAGTCAAAATTAGAAGCGGTCGATAAAGCATCTTCAACTGAAGCGAAAGCTGACAAACTTTCTGATTTAACAAAATCATTAATCGCTTATGAAGAAGCAGTCTCTACGAAAGATATTAGCGGTGAAATTAAAACATTAAAGCAACAAGTTGATGCTAAAGATGAACCAATCAAGAAGGCGATTAAACATAAAAATGATGCCGAATTACAATCAATTAATAATAGTTTGAATCAAATTTGGACAACACATGAAACTGCCATCAGAAATTATGACGAAGGTAAATACGGTCAAATTGAAGTTAATTTAATGCAGTTACGTGTTGCGATTCAAAAAGAACCATTAGATACTAAAAAAGTAGACAATGCTTGGACAACATTCAAAACAAGTATTGATACAGTGGATCAAAAACAATCTAGCGCAGATAATGGAAAATATAAAGTAACACAACTTAATGATGAGTTAGACAAAGCGATTAAAGGGATAGAAGATAATCACTTAGATCAAACTGATGCAGCATTATCTAAATTTGTTCAAATTTGGCCGTATGTAGAGGGTAAAATTCAAACTAAAAATGGCACATTATATACGACAATTGAAGATAAGATACCTTATTACCAAAGTATTTTAGATCAAAGCAATAAAGATCGCGTTAAAGAAGGCTTACAAGATATTAATAAAGATATTAAAGACACTGTTGGTCAAGAAGGCTATACATTTGTAGATGTCATGATCATCTTCTTACGTGAAGGATTAGAAGTATTGTTAGTCATTATGACATTAACGACTATGACACGCAATGTTAAGGACAATAAAGGTACAGCTAGTGTTATTGGTGGCGCGATATTGGGATTAATTCTAAGTATTACTTTAGCCGTAGTCTTCATTCAAACGCTTGGAAATAATGGTTTATTACGTGAAGGCATGGAAGCTACACTTGGCATTATTGCAGTTATTTTAATGTATGTGGTTGGTATTTGGATGCATAGACGTTCAAGTGCTAAACGTTGGAATGACATGATTCAAAATATGTACCAAAATGCGATAAGTAATGGCAACCTAGTATTGTTAGGTACAATTGGTTTGATTTCTGTTTTGCGTGAAGGTGTAGAAGTTATCATTTTCTATATGGGTATGATAGGTAGCATTACGACGATGGATTTCGTGATTGGTATTGCATTAGCGATTGTTATATTGATCATTTTTGCATTACTATTTAGATTCATAGTCAAACTTATACCTATTTATTACATCTTTAGAGTGCTTTCGATTTTGATTTTTGTAATGGCATTTAAAATGCTTGGTGTAAGTATTCAAAAACTTCAATTGTTAGGAACATTACCACAACATGGCATTGAAGGCTTACCTACAATTGGTTTTATAGGATTTTATCCTAATGTTGAGTCAATTGTAGCGCAATTAATCTACATTATATTGATTGTGTTCTTCATTTTCAAAAATCGTCAGCACAAACAAAATAATTCTGAGCATCATTAAGATATATTAATAATCAAATAAAACCTCAAGTCTTGTATGTATCAAGGGCTTGAGGTTTATTTGTGTTTAGGCGCGATGTGATAGTCTGGCAATAAGCATACTAAACTCAAACAGGATGATTAGTGGTAGTGTTAAGAGTAAATTTAAAGTGATGTCTGGCGGTGCGATAATACTCGCTATTACAAAGCAACCAAAATAAATATACTTACGATAGTGCTTAAGTGCTTTTACATCTATTAAATCAAATTTAGCAAGTCCCATAAATAACGTAGGAAGTTGAAATAAAATGCCAAAAATGAGTAGCCATCGTATTAATTCATGTAAGTAAGCCTTAAATCCAATAACTGGTTCAATGCTTAAAATGGCAGATAATGTCAAAGAGAAATTAATAATCAATGGAAAGCCTATAAAAAACGCAAAAGCAACTCCAATGATAAATAATAACGCACACCATAAACTGTATTTAATGATAAAGCCACGTTCATACGCATGAAGTCCTGGTGCAATAAACGCCCACAATTGGTAAAACACAATGGGTATGATTAAACATAACGCCACAAAAAAGATAATCATAATGTAAATTTGAATCATTTCTGTAAAAGAAAAGGCATGTAATGTTACGTGTGCGCGTTTAATATAATGTATAAATGGTTTCATCCACCAATGTGATGAAATATATACAATGATTGTTGCAACAATAAAGGCGATAAACACTTTGACGAGACGAGATCGTAATTCATCAAAGTGTCCTAAAAGCGTATTGCTATTTTGTATGTTCTCGTTGTTGTTTAGATTCTTTACTGGGCGTATCGTGACTTTCATCTGTATCTATATTTTCTGCAGCGGACTTAAATTCTTTCAAAGTACTACCAATTGCTCGGCCAAATTGTGGTAACTTTTTAGGCCCAAATATAATCAAAGCAATGATGCTAATCACAACTAAACTGGTTGGTCCTGTAATTCCTAATACAAACATGTTTATAACCTCACTCATCATATATAATAATATCATCTTTACTTTATACTCATTGATAAATATTATCAATAGGAATTTTCGCCGTTCACAAATTAAACGAATTTATTGAATAGCGAGACGATTATAGGGAAAATTTATACAATAAAAATACGTAATTCATGATGAATGAGGGGGATTGAATGATGACAGAACAAATAACGATGATTCAAGGTACAGATGTTAGTGATTTAAGACAAATTGCAGAAACTACGTTTTACGATACATTTGAGGGTGAATACACTGAGGATGATTTCGAACAATTTTTTAAGAAAAGTTATAACGAAACTGTATTATTAAATGAATTGAATAATCCTAATTCGTTTCATTACTTTTATAAAGTAGATAATCAAATTGCTGGATATTTGAAGCTTAATATTGGTGACGCGCAAACAGAAACAATGGGTGAGGACTATTTAGAAATTCAAAGGATTTACTTCTATAAAACCTATCAAGGTGGAGGAAGAGGGCACACATTTATCCAACTGGCACTCGATAAAGCTCGAGAACTCAGTAAAAGTAAAGATTGGTTAGGTGTGTGGGAACACAATCAACAAGCATTGTCATTTTATAAGAAACATGGATTCAAAGTGACTGGGCAACATGAATTTATAACTGGTGATGTCGTTGATATAGATTTAATCATGGAAAGAAAGGTTTAGCATAGCATTTGTTGAAACTAGATAAGGGAGTGGGACGACGAATTTAAAAGAATTCTGTCCCACTCCCTTATCATACTTATTTATGATTAATGATATCTCGCATCAATTGCGTTAATTTTTTTAACGACATATTATTATCGTTTACGAGTGGATGGTTAGAAATATCAGTTAATGAATGATGTATTAAATTATTGTGCAATAATGCCTCATCCGTATACCAAACTTTAGCTAAACTATTCATAACATCATCATATACACCACGTTCTTGTTGATAAGCCGCATGGTTTGGTGTATAAAGGCATACCTTTTTGCCAATCGTTAAAGCATCAAAGATAATCGAAGAATAATCGGTAATTACAACATCCGATATTAATAATAAATCTTGTGTTTCAATATGACTTGGTGCTTCAATTGCACCTTCAGGAAGGATCATATCATCTTCAACATGACCTTTGAAAATAACATGGTATGCTTCCAATAATTCTGGAGAGATGGTCATTAATTCTGTAGCATCTTTATCTGCATGCCACGTAGGTGCATATAATAAAATTGGCTTTGTTCGATCCACATTTAAGGCATCTTTAATTTTCTTCTGATGATTTTTATCATTTTGATAGTGGCATAAATAACTTATTCTTGGATAACCATATGAAATCAGTTCCGTATGTTGATTTGGAAATGCCGTTTCAAATAAGCCCGTAGCTGCCTCGGAATCTGTTAAAAGGTAGTCTTGTTTTAGCCATTTATTATATTTACGTGCCTTATAATTGTAGATATTTTTATTTTGGTCTGGTTCTTTGCTATCTAAGAAGAGCTTTTTGATTGGTGTTCCATGCCATAATTGAATCACAGTGCCATTTGGTTTAAATTCATCGGGCATATAACTTTCAATAACGACAATTTTGGCAGTTTCTATTAATTCTTTATTATTTTCTGCATCGGTAGGTAAGAAGTATGGTCCACGTCGATCATTTGTGATGAAATAAGCTTCAGTAGTAGGGTTTCTCTTCACAAAATAATTGAATAAATATTTAGAGTTACCTCTATAACCATAATCAAATCCTAAAAACACAACATGATTTTTAACTTTTGAAGGATCTTTATCATATACATAGCTTAGATTACGATGCTTTTTTAATGCATGATTTTGCATCTTTCTATAAATCCATTTGGGTAATTTAAATTTAGTAGTGATAAGCCAACTATCTACAAAGCGCATTTCATCTTCTTTACCCGGATATTTAAACTTAGAATATGGAATAGGATGTCCATGAATATAGGCTAATTTATTTAAATCAAAGTGATTAATTTTTTTAATATCAAATGTATCTAAGGAGTTCCAAAATGCATTACTTGTCGGACATTCATGAATAAAATTAAAAACGACATGATTATCAATATCGATTTCATCTTTCAAAACAGTAACGACGGCTAAATCCATAATAGAATGGATATCATATTTAGATAAATGGAATAAAGCACGTTCAATATTGAAAATGATATTAGGGTAATGATTGATATTTTTCATCCATGATAAAAAAGTTAATGTATCATCGCCAAAATAGCGACAGTCATTTAAATATAAGTCATTTAACGTATAGTCTACTGCGATTGAATTATGTGTTGCAGCTACAGCTTCCAACATATCATGATTGATTTTAATATCATTTGAATAAGGAATGAAATGTGAATAACCAGCTGATTTCGCTTTGTTTAGTTGTAATGCAAGATGGCGCATATTTGAAATATTTATTTGTTTAATCATCATACATTGTCCTTTAACTCTTAAATTTCTTAAATATATTTTACCATGTGACTAAGAAAAATTCATATTTACAAAAATGGCATCATTGATTAATTAAAAAGTTTGGGAAATTTTGTTGAAAAAAGAGGATTTTTAATTTGTTAAAAATTTAACAAAAATTTTATAAAAAGTACTATATAGTATTGTCATTTAAGTGGAAAGATGGTATATTTTTATTGTGAAAAAGTTCACAAGACTTAAATTTGTGAAATCTAGCATGATTAACTTGTCGACAAACTAATTAACCTTATAACAGTTAGAAATATGCTCACATTTCAATTGTTAAATCGCTAGAATGTTCATTAATACAAACTAAAGGAAAGAAGAGTCAAAATTATGTTAGTTCAAACATTTGATCCATTTGATAATTTGGTATTATCTAGCTTAATCGCAGCAGTACCTATTATTCTATTCTTATTATGCTTAACTGTATTTAAAATGAAAGGTATTTACGCTGCAATCACAACTTTGGTTGTTACATTATTTATTGCCATCCCGTTCTTTAAATTACCACTTGGTATTGCAACAGGTGGCGTTGTAGAAGGTTTCTATCAAGGTATTATACCTATTGGTTATATTGTCATGATGGCAGTATTACTTTACAAAATCACTCAAGAATCTGGACAATTTAATACGATTCAAGATAGTATTACAAGTATTTCACAAGACCAACGTATCCAATTATTATTAATTGGTTTTGCGTTCAATGCGTTTTTAGAAGGTGCAGCTGGATTTGGTGTACCAATCGCAATTTGTGCGTTATTACTTGCTCAACTAGGATTTAGACCATTACAAGCTGCAATGTTATGTTTAGTAGCTAATGCTGCTTCAGGTGCTTTTGGTGCCATCGGAATTCCAGTTGGTGTGGTAGATACACTTCACTTACCAGGTGGCGTTCATGCAATGGGTGTATCACAAACATCTACATTAACATTAGCAATTATTAACTTCTTTATACCATTCTTACTTATCTTTATCATTGATGGTTTAAAAGGTGTTAAAGAAACATTACCAGCTATCTTAGTTGTATCAGTAACTTATACATTATTGCAAGGATTATTAACAGTGTTCAACGGACCTGAATTAGCTGATATCATCCCACCATTAGTAACAATGGGTGCTTTAGCTTTATTCTCAAGAAAATTCCAACCAAAACATATTTTCAGAGTGCAAAAAGATGTGGAACCTGAGCCGGCGAAACACCATAATGCAAAAGAAATTATGTATGCATGGAGTCCATTCGTTATCTTAACAATTGTAGTTATGATTTGGAGTGCACCATTCTTTAAAAACTTATTCTTACCAAACGGTAAATTATCAGCATTAGTGCTTAACTTCACTTTACCAGGTACATTTAGTGAAGTGGCTAATAAATCAATCATGTTAAGTTTCAATTTCATTGGACAAACAGGTACAGCGATTTTAATCACAATCATTATCACAGTGTTAATGGCTAAGAAAGTAAGTTTCGGAGATGCAGGACGTTTATTTGGTGTCACATTTAAAGAATTATGGTTGCCAGTATTAACAATTTGTTTCATTCTTGCTATCTCTAAAATCACTACATATGGTGGTTTAAGTGCAGCAATGGGTCAAGGTATTGCTAAAACTGGAAATGTCTTCCCAGTATTATCTCCTATCTTAGGATGGATTGGTGTATTTATGACTGGATCAGTGGTTAATAACAACTCATTATTCGCACCAATTCAAGCATCAGTTGCACAACAAATTGGTACAAGCGGTTCATTACTCGTAGCTTCAAATACAGTGGGTGGTGTAGCAGCGAAATTAATTTCACCTCAATCAATAGCAATCGCGACTGCTGCTGTTAAAGAAGTAGGTAAAGAATCAGAATTACTTAAAATGACATTACGTTACAGTGTTGGATTATTAATCTTCATCTGTATTTGGACATTTATCTTATCTCTAATTCTGTAATCAATATAAATGAGTGCTTATAAATAGAGTTCTTATGAAGATGAGAGCGGCACATAATTCCTAGAAAAATAGCCAGTAAATGAGTTTTAACAAATTCATTTACTGGCTTCTTTATTGTATAAAAAACAGTCTGAGACAAAAATAATATAATAATGCTATTTAGCAAATTCGCAGTAGCTGACTGAACTGAGAAGGCACTTAAATCAAGCTTTTCTCAGTTCTAGTCACCCTTGCGGGCGGGGCCCCAACAAAGAGAATTTCACTAAGAAATTCTACAAGCAAAGCAAGTTGGGAGTCGGGGCCCCAACAAAGAGAATTTCACTAAGAAATTCTA
>NZ_JAESMI010000082.1:0-7548 GCF_017893095.1 Staphylococcus sp. GDX8P80P
AACCCCAACTTGCTTTGCTTGTAGAATTTCTTGATGAAATTCTCTTTGCTGGGGCCCCCGCCCGCAAGGATGACTAGAACTGAAAAAAGCTTGATTTAAGCGCATTTTCAGTTCAGTCAGCTACTGCGAATTTGCAAAATAGCACCATCATATTATTTATGTCCCAGGCTCTCCCACTCCCAATCTACTTTGCAATTGACGATTAGTTGTCTTGTTTTTCTTCGTAACGTTTCAAGAGATAACCGCCACCAAGTAAGCCTACCGGCACTCCAATAAATGGTGTTGCAATACTACTTAAGATAAAGACGATAAGTACTAACATTAGGCCATTAAACCAGTTGACTTTTAAACTTAATAAATCCTCATAAGATTTACGAATTAATTCTTTAATATTCATTTAAAAACATCCTTTCTTCTTAATTATTAAATAGCGTGTTTTACAATCCGATTTGCGTGAACAAACGATATCACAGCAAAAATAAGATATACGAGTGAATACACAATCATCACAATAATAATCGGTGTTGGAGAGAATTCTCCCATTAGTTTCATAAATACTAGTGCTGCAAATAAGGCGTGTAGTAACGCGATAATTAAAGGTAAACCAAAGTTGAATAATATCTTTAAGGCCAAACCTTTCGTCATATCAGTATGTGTGAAACCGATACGTCTTAAGATACGGTAATTGTTAATTTCATCTTCAGTTTCGTCCATTTGTTTAATATAAATAATGCATCCAGCTGCGATTAGGAATGCTAGTCCTAAGAATGAAGTCACAAACATTAAAATACCGTTACTTTCATCAAGCATTTGTTTTGTATCGCTTTTCAGCGCTACAGTTGGACTCACTTTTTTAGCTAATTTTTCCGCTTTTGATATGTCTTGGTGCTGTTTAATATCGAAACCATAATGATGTAATAATTGATCTTTCAGTTTCAATTTATTGTAAACGTCTGGACTCACTTTTAATACGGGACCACCTATAGACACATTTGATGGGATGACTTCATTGTCATTTTTTTGATTTACAAGTAATGTCACTTTCTGTTGGGCTTGAAGTGTCATATCATTATCTGTATGAACACTTACCATACCTGACAGTGGACCCTGTATATTCGTAATTGTAGCATGGTTACCTTTGATTTGCGCATCTGACACAACAATGACACCAGCATTTTGTATACCGTTAGATGTTTTACTTTTTAACACATCATTTTTGAGCAGTTTCGTATTACTTCCCTCTAATGTTGTAGTGTTATATTGAATATGATGTTGTTTTAATAATTGCTCATATTTTTGAGCTGATTGCGATTTAGTAAAGTTAATGTCTTGAGGAGATGATGTTTGAATCATATAATCCGTATTGGCTTTGCTAATTGCACCAAAACATAGAATCGTTACCGTTATTGCTGAAATAATCGCGATAATTGTAAGTGACATCGCATTTTTCTTCATGCGGTGCATAATAGATGATGTAAATACAACATCTGTAATTGAAACGCGACCATGTTTTGATTTTTTCAGAGATTTAAATATGATAGATACTGAACTTCTAAAGAATAAATACGCCCCTACAACAGTTAGAAATAAAATGAGAAAAGGTGTTACTAAGGCCATCGTTAATCCTTGGAATTTGCCAAACATTTCAGTGGAGATGTAATAGCCTAAGATAATCATGACAATGCCTAGAATACCGGCAATAAGTTCAGGAACAGTAATTTTTGATTTAGTCGCTTCTGATTTTGTACTATCTTTCATCATAGACAGTATCGTTCTTCTTTTTAGAAAAAGGTAGTTCTGAAACATAATCAAGATAAATGCGAGTACAAGCATCACTATTGTTTGAATTAATGCAGGTAATTCAAATCCTATCGTCACGTCTACTTTCAGATGCATCATTTTCACTAGAATATTAAGTAAAAGTTCGGAACCAACAATGCCTACTAAAATACCTATGATACCTGTGATAATAAAGAAAGTAAGCTGTTCAATTGCTAGCATTCGTAAAATATTTTGTCGTGTTAAACCGATGAGTTGAAATAATGCAAATTCACGTGTTCGACGTTTAGTAAACAATTGGTTCGCATACATTAAAAAAATGATAATTGTAATAAATAAGAACACTGCACCTACTTTAGCACCCTCTTGTATCACTTTTGGAGAACCACCGTTATTGATACTATGCGTATACTGCAAAGTGACAAAGCTAAAGTATAAAATAATACTAAAGATTAATGAAAAGAGATATAGTGCATAATTTTTAAAATTACTTTTTAAATTTTTGAGTGTAATCTGATTAAATGTCATTTGCGACACCACCTAAGGCAGACTGTAATTGAATAATTTCATCATAAAAGTCACGTTTTGACTTATGTTCTTGGTGGATTTCTGAGTGAATATGTCCATCTTTTAACATAATGACACGCTGTGCGAAGCTTGCAGCGGATGGATCATGGGTTACCATAATAATAGTACTATCGAATTGTGCATTCATATCTTCAAGACGATTGAGTAAGTCTTGCGCACTTTTCGAATCAAGTGCGCCAGTTGGTTCATCCGCAAAGATGATCGATGGTTTATGAACGAAAGCACGTGCTGCTGCTGTACGTTGTTGTTGACCACCTGATATTTCACTTGGATATTTATTGCTTAAATCATAAATACCGAGTGCTTCCGTTACTTCTTTATAATTGTGTTCCATTTCATCTTTATTCACTTTTTGAACAGATAACGGCAACATGATATTTTCTTTTACGGTTAATGTCGGTAGCACACTGTAATCTTGGAAGATAAATCCGAGTTCTTTTTTGCGAAATTGTGCTAATTGTTTCTCCTTCAGCTTATTAATCTCATTGCCACTTACTTCAACAGTGCCTCCAGAAATACTATCAATCGAACTAATGACGTTGAGTAACGTCGTCTTTCCTGAACCAGAAGGGCCCATTATGGCGACGAATTCTCCTTTGTCCACTGAAAAGTTAATGTCGTTTAGCGCTTTATATTTTTGTTTATTTCCATATACTTTTGATAAATGATTGACGTTTAAAATTGGCATGTCCATCGCACTCCTTGCTCGTTTTATAATTTTTCTTTTGCTTGAGTTGGAATTTCTGATTGTTTGACTTCTTCATATGATGTAATAGTGTGAGATTTCTCACTTACAACTAGGTAATGATTCGTTTTTAATTTTTTAGATGCTGTATAATCAATCTTTTTAGCTTTACCGTCTTTGGTGTAACCTGTTTGGTTGTAATGGTAGATATAGAAGTCTTTTTCCTTATCAACGACTTCTACGTTTGATGGTTTTTGTGTCTTAACATAATAGTTATATGTTGGTGCTACGGGGTTCAATTTATTCCAATCATTGACTGCATGATTGTTAGGGTGTTGATTGGAATAGGCATCTAATCCAAATAATCCTCCAATTATGACAATTGCAATAGTAATGACTGCAATGACTGTATTTCTTAAGGTTTTCAATATCATCACTCCTTATTTCTATTACACTTATAATTGTAGGAAGATTGCGTCAGTACTGCCTTTATCTAACCTTACAAAGTCGCTGTTATTTCTTACGAATATGAAAGATTGACTTTATTTTTGAAAATAAAAGTGAGAAGGCACACTTAAATGTGATAACTTGAATAGTAATGTTCTAAGAGGTTTGTTACGATGAGGCTAACAATATGTTAGAGAAGACCTCATGATAGCATGCGATGTCTTTAGTAAGAACTTGAGGGTAATAACGTTACCGGATTTAAAGATGAGTGAAACGACTTTGCAATGATTTTGTGATAAAGTAAGTTATGTTTATAAAAGATGATAGGCGGGGTTTAATTGAAAAAAGAGATAATTGAATGGATTGTAGCCATTGGTGGCGCACTTTTAATTGTAGGTATTGTATTAAAGTTTATCGGCACATCATACACAGTATCAGGGTCGTCGATGTATCCAACTTTTCAAGATAGAAATAAAGTGATTGTAAGTAAAATTTCTAAAACATTGAATCACATTGATAATGGTGATGTTGTTGTCTTCCATGAAGATGCACAACGTGATTTTATTAAACGTGTGATTGGTATGCCTGGTGATAAAGTAGAGTACAAAGGTGATCAATTATATGTGAATGACAAAAAGGTATCAGAGCCGTATTTAGATTATAATAAGAAACACAAACAAGGTAAGTATTTAACTGGTACATTTAAGACAAGCCAAGTGAATGGTGCTGACGGTAAGAACAAAATCCCTAAAGATAAATATTTAGTTTTAGGTGATAACAGACAAAATAGTATAGATAGCCGTTTCGCTGAAGTTGGTTTAGTAGATAAAGATCAACTTGTGGGTAAAGTTGTATTAAGATATTGGCCATTTAATAAATGGGAAGCTGGCTTTAACCCAGGTACATTCGAGTAAATAAAAATAGCGTATAGAAGTAGTTTTGGGAGTGGGACAGAAATTAAAATAATTTCGTTGTCCCGCTCCCAACTTGCATAGCTTGTAGGATTTCTTGATGAAATGCTCATTGCTGGGGCCCCGCCCGTAAGGATGACTAGATTTGAAAAAAGTTGATTTAAGTGCATTTTGAAATCAGTCAGCTACTGCCAAAATGATAACAAGGCTGAGACATTTTATTTTGTCCCAGCCACTTTTTTATTTCAATATTAAGTGAAGCAATATTTAGGTAAATGTATAAAATGCATATGTCCAAATATTACTTTTTAGAATATATAATATTTTTGATAGAAAGTTTAAAACAATGTAGAAAACAATACAAAATAAATGATATACTTTTTGAAGATTAAAAAAATTAAAAATTGGAGGGAACACCTATGCAATGTCCAAATTGCGGAAGTACAATCGAGCCTAACGATTTATTTTGTGGCGAGTGTGGCCATAAAATAGATAAGCAGTCCCAAACGGTTAATTCTGCTGAGAAAGATATCTCAAATGCAGAGACGAATGGGCGACGAAACGATACAAGTGCATCATTAGGAGAAGAACACGTAACGACATCAAATCATAATGAACAATTATCTAGAACAAACAACACAACACAAGATAAACGTAATAATGACGAAGGCAAAGTGATAGATAACCAGCATGTATCTGAACATCATTCAACAACTCAAAAACATCAAATGCATCAGCCACAATCAAATCAACAACCTCACAACAACGCATCACATACATATCACAGTCAACAACAATATAATGATCCGTATTCAAACTATCAACAACCACAACAATCAAGCCAATTTAGTGAACAGGCAAAAGAAGTGACAGAAGAAAGTAAAGGTTTCTTCAGAAGTGCTTTCGCAGCACCTGACCAAGTTCTAAAAAGCCAACAAGCATTTAGTTTTAAATTGTTATTTTCTTTACTCGTTATTGGTTTATTAGTCATCGCATTGTTACTTGCGATTGCAATACCTTCAACAATTGGTTTATTTGCGACACCTAAGAGTCAAATTATCTTTTCGATTATTGTAGCCATCATTTTATTCTTAGCGGTTATCGTAGGTGCGACGTATGGTATCACACGTTTAGTAGTGAGACAGCCAATTCCATTTAGAAAAGTATTGTCGGATTTTATATTGATCAATAGTGTTTCAGTCGCAGTATTAGTACTTGCATTGATTTTAATATTTGCTAATTCATATGGATTTGGTGGCGCATTATTTATGCTATCCATCTTGTTAATTGTTATTTCAGGTGTGTACATGATTGCTAAATATAGTGCCAATCATCATACGCGCTTCTCAAGTTTTTATGGTGTGATTATTTACATTATTGTTTTCTTCTTATTTGTAACGATTTTTGGGGAATCTTTATTTAATCAAATCTTTGCTAACTTAATCAGTGAGTTCAATAATCTATTTGATGGGAGTTCGATCTACTAATGAAATATTGTAGTAATTGTGGGCAACCGCTTCGTGAAGGTGTGAAGGTATGTACAAATTGTGGTAAGCCTGTTCACCAATCTAAGTCGAATAGCGCTAATACACAACATGATCATAACCAAAATCATCATAACCAACGTCGACAAGACATGCATGAACAACATTCAAATCAGGGATACAACAGTTATAAACAGCAAGGTTATGACCCTAGATATGATCAACAACCACGTAAAGGCGATAATAAAAAGACGTGGATTATTATTGCTGTTATAGCTGTATTGCTCATCGCTTTAATCGTTGCATTTTCATTATTAAAAAATCAATTTTCTCCGGAAAAGCAAGCATCAAATATTGCACAAGCAATCAAGAAAGACGATGAAAAAGCATTAGCCAAAGAAGTTACAACACAAAACGATCAAAAGTTAAGTCAGGAAGAAGCACGCGCGTATTTAAATTATATTAAAACAGAAGATGATTTAAATAATGTTGGCAGCAATGTAGAACAAAGTGCGAAAGAAATTAAAGATAATCGCTTCAACAATTTGTCTGTCGATGCTAATGGGAACAATGTGTTAAATATTTCTAAGGATGGCAAGAAATTCTTATTCTTTGATAATTACACATTTAATGTTCCACAAAAATCCGTAAGCATTTATCCTAGTAGTAGTGGAGATATTACTTATGAGTATAATGGTAAAAAACGCACGACAACAGTTTCTGAAGATGAAGAAAAAACGCTTGGTACGTTCCCAATCGGTGATTATAATTTAAAAGCCACAAAAGATATTGATGGCAAGAAATTCAAAGGGGCGTTAATGATTAACATGAGTGATAGTGCTATTGCTTATGAATCATTTAAACAAAAACGTTTCACCGTTAGCGTTGATGGTGGCTATATGCTAAATAACGTAAAAATATATGCGAATGATAAAGAAATTGGAAGTGAAACATCTTCTGAGACATATGGACCATACGATCCTGATGAAGAAGTAACGGTGTATGCACAAGGCACATATGAAGGTAAAACGTTTAAATCGGATTCAGTGAATGTGACAAGTGCTGGAGACGACGATGATGATGTCACAGACGTCACAGTAACGTTTGATGATGATGAAATTGATAAATATATCGATGATAAAATGGATGCAGATAGTGACAGCGATGATTCTGATTCAAGTTCAGAAGAAGTAACGCGTGACAATGTTATTGATAAAGTAGAATCATATGAAGGTCATACGTTAGATACGGACACATACACATACAAAGAACCAGAGAAAACAGATGACGGCAAGTGGGGCTTCTCATTTACTGATAAAAATGGAGATTTAGCCGGTTCTTATACCGTTGATACGGATGATGGTTATGTAACAGAATACGATGAAGACGGGGAAGAAGTCGGTTCAGGTTATTAATAATTCAATAGCAGAGGCTGGGACAAAAATAATATAATGAAGCTATTTTGCAAATTCGCAGTAGTTGACTGAACTGAGAAGGCGCTTAAATCAAGCTTTTCTCAGTTCTAGTCATCCTTGCGGGGGTGGGACGACGAATTCAAAAAGAATTCTGTCCCACTCCCTTTCCTACGATTAGTCAAGTACTTATCATTAAAATAAGCATTACTTAACTAAACCGTTCAATTTGAATTTTTTGA
>NZ_JAESMI010000083.1:0-1312 GCF_017893095.1 Staphylococcus sp. GDX8P80P
CATAATGATGTTGTCCCCTTATAATATTCATAACCACCCAAAATAAAAGTCTTCTCGCTTTTTTATTACCACGTTTATTGATTGTATCTCTACTGTGTGTCCCACCTGATTGATATCGTTTGATATCAATACCTACAAAAGCATTAAGTTGTTTATTAGATTTAAAGCGTGTAATATCACCAATTTCTCCAATTATCATAGCGGCACTAAGCTTACCAATACCAGGTATCGAGTGAATGCTTTCGAAACAATCAAGCTGCTGTGCTAATTGAATCATGGCTTCATCCAATAGTTTGAGTCGTTGTATAGATGATTTTAATTGTTGAATAAGTAAGCGTACTTTTTCAACTAGAAAGGAATGTCTATCGACATTAGGATAGCTTTCTGAAGCAATATTTACTAATTGATCCGCATAATTTTTAGCTTTGTTCTTTGATAGACCTTTGTCTGTAGAATCAAATATATGTGTAATAAGTGTGTCTTCATCTAAATCAATAACCATATCTGGATGCGTAAAAATTTCTGCGATATTAAGTGCAATGATTGAATATCGACTACTAAATAATTTTTCTAAACCAGGAAATGTTTGATGTAATAGTTCAATAATCTCATTCTTAAGACGATTTTGATTATTCTCAATTTCTAGATGAAAACGAGCACGTTCTCTTAATTCAAAGAAGATTGAATCCTGTGTAGGTGAGCTGTCCGTTTGTTTAAGAGTTGGCGCTAAATGAGCCAATTTGTGAGCGTCAGCATGATCTGTTTTCCAAGATCTCAAAGAACTCGTTCTAAATTTGGCTTCTAACGGATTCATTTCAATATAATCAATTTGATTTACACGACAAAATCGTGTCATAGCTCTTGAATAGACACCTGTAGATTCAAAAATGATTTTTGGGTGGTCTAAGTCAATCAAATACTTTAATAAATGATTATAGCCATTTTTATTATTTTGAATGGTAAATTCCTTTTGGAATTCTTCATCTTTATAGTGTGCAATTACGCTGTTTCTCTTACTAATATCAATACCTAAGTAATCGATAAATATAACCTCCTTGTATATTTTGAGAAGCTGAAACTTTACTTAACCTTTCTCATTTCACTTTCCTATACACGGCTTCAAGAGCCCAACATACTACAAACGAATTTCAAAAGGCGAGAGTAAAGCTGACTAGTTTTTAATACGGATTTAAAATCCAAGGGAGTGCACAGTCTACTTCTCTCTACAACTATAAAAAATAGCTGTGAAAAAATCTATCGTCATAGATTTCTTCACAGCTAATCTTAGTATGTTTTATATACTTTTATATTG
>NZ_JAESMI010000084.1:0-36700 GCF_017893095.1 Staphylococcus sp. GDX8P80P
CCGAAGGTTTAATGATATAAAGGTTGAAATAATAATTAACATCATGTAGTATATGTAATATATTAAGTATAATAAATATATCTATAAGGAGAACGGCTTACAATGAGAATTGCTTTATTATTAATAAGACTTATGTTAGGTATTACATTTACAATACATGGATCTCAAAAAGTATTTGGTGGATTTAAAGAACCGATGGCAATGATGTCTGATTTAGGTTTCCCTGCATTCTTAGGCATTATATTAGGGTTATTTGAGTTTATCGGAGGCATATTAATGATCATAGGTTTATTTGCAAACTATGTTGCTGCTGGTTTCATTATAATTATGCTTGGCGCTTTATTTACAGTTCATTTAGCACATGGTTATATGGCTTCAGAACTTGTAATTATACTATTGGTAATGAGTATATCTGTAATGATTTCTTATAATTGGAAGAAATCACTGGAACTTTATTAAAAAAGTGTATTTGCGAATAATTAGCAAATACGTTCATTGAAATTCTACAAGTAAAGTAAAGTCAGTCTGGGACAAAAATAATATAATAATGCTATTTAGCAAATTCGCAGTAGCTGACTGAACTGAGAAGGCGCTTAACTCAAGCTTTTCTCAGTTCTAGTCACCCTTGCGGAGGTGGGCGGGGCCCCAACACAAAAAAATCACGAAAGTGATTTTACAAGCAAAGCAAGTTGGGGTCGGGGCCCCAACACAAAAAATCACGAAAGTGATTTTACAAGCTAAGCAAGTTGGGGTTACGACGAATTCAAAAGAATTCTGTTTCTCTCCCACTTTTTAATGATTATAAAGTTAATGCTTTGATTAAAATATCAGTATGCTCTTTAAGCTGATGATTGGGAATACCACCGAAACCAATAATAAACTTTGGGAGTGGTTCAATTTGATCATCATAGTTGTAGATATTTAATTTTAATTTTAGTTCTTCCGCATTGTGCAGGCATTGAGACATGGTAAGTCCATTATTTACTGTTAGTGTGAAATGCATTCCTGTTAATGCGCCTTCAATATTTAGTTGTTCCTTATAGGGTTCCAATCGTTGCAATATATAATTTAGTTTCTCTCTATAAATTTTTCTCATTTTATTTAAATGACGTTCAAAACTTCCAGATGACATAAAATTCGTAATGATTTGTTGGATATGAACAGGGACGGTATTACTCTCTTTATAAGGCATAGATAAATAAGATTGTAATAATGTTTGAGGCAAAACGATATAAGCAATACGACAACTCGGATAAAGTGATTTTGAAAATGTACTAATATAGATTACTTTGTCTTTTTTATCTAAACTTTGTAAAGCAGGAATTGGTTTACCGTAATATCTGAATTCTGAATCATAATCGTCTTCAATAATATATCTACTATGTTTCTGATGAGCCCATTTAATGAGTTGGGTACGTTTTTTTAAGTTCATGACATAGCCAGTTGGGAATTGATGAGATGGTGTGATATATACAATATCATTATTAGAATTAAGTACGTCAGTCATGTTTATTCCATCTTTCTCAACAGTTGCTTGAATATAATCGTGATTGTTTTTATCCAAAACATGTTTAATTGGAGGATAACTTGGTTTTTCTATTATGAATGACGATGTTTTAAGAATATCAGTAATCATGTTAAGTAATTGCTCAGTAGAAGACCCAATGATAATTTGATTTGGATGACATGACACACCTCTACTATTAAATAGATAATGTGCGATTTGTTGTCGTAAATTTAATTCACCTTGTATGTCTCCTTTTTCTAAAAGCGCTAATTCATTATCTTCAAATGCTTCCTTTGCAAATTTTCTAAAAAGATTTAGAGGGAAATATTCGGCATCTATCTCTGCTAAATTAAATGCATACTTATATTGGTTAGTGTCAATTGGATTCGCTTCTGTTTCAATAGATGGGCTATTAACATTAATGACAGGGAGAGACTGTATGTCAGATACATAATAGCCGGAGCGAGGTTTAGAGTAGATAAAACCTTCATCTAAAAGTAGTTGATAGGCATGCTCAATAGTTGTATGGCTAAGTGATAAATGTTCACTTAATTGGCGCTTTGAAGGAAATTTATCTTGTGTTTGATATTGACCTTCGATAATTTGATTTTTCAGCTGCTCATATAATGCTATATATAATTTTTGCTTTTTCATTTTTAAACTGACCCCTAGTTTTATAAATAAATTGTACCTTTTTAAATATCAGTTTATAACTTAAAATGAATTTAATCAAATGTGAAAAGGGGTTAATATTATGTCTAAAATCGTAGGATCAGATCGAGTTAAACGAGGAATGGCTGAAATGCAAAAAGGCGGCGTTATTATGGACGTTGTTAATGCAGAACAAGCTAAAATTGCTGAAGAAGCTGGCGCAGTTGCCGTTATGGCTTTGGAACGTGTACCATCTGACATCAGAGCAGCTGGTGGGGTAGCACGTAGCGCTAATCCTAAAATTGTTGAAGAAGTAATGAATGCTGTATCAATTCCAGTTATGGCAAAAGCACGTATCGGTCACATTACTGAAGCACGTGTATTAGAAGCTATGGGTGTAGATTATATTGATGAATCTGAAGTATTAACACCTGCAGACGAAGAATACCACTTAAGAAAAGATCAATTCACTGTTCCGTTTGTGTGTGGTTGCCGTAACTTAGGAGAAGCTGCACGTCGTATTGGTGAAGGTGCTGCGATGTTACGTACTAAAGGTGAACCGGGTACTGGTAATATTGTTGAAGCTGTTAGACATATGAGAAAAGTTAATTCAGAAGTTAGTCGTTTAGTTGTTATGAATGACGATGAAATTATGACTTATGCTAAAGAATTAGGTGCACCATATGATGTGTTAAAACAAATTAAAGATCACGGACGCTTACCTGTTGTTAATTTTGCAGCTGGTGGTGTTGCTACACCTCAAGATGCTGCTTTAATGATGGAATTAGGCGCTGATGGTGTATTTGTTGGTTCAGGTATTTTTAAATCAGAAGACCCTGAGAAATTTGCTAAAGCAATTGTTCAAGCTACGACGCATTACCAAGATTATGAACTTATCGGTAAATTAGCTTCAGAATTAGGCACAGCAATGAAAGGTTTAGATATTAATCAAATTTCATTAGAAGAACGTATGCAAGAGCGTGGTTGGTAATTTATGAAGATTGGTGTATTAGCATTGCAAGGTGCCGTACGTGAACACATTCGTCATATTGAACTTAGTGGTCATGAAGGTATTGCAGTTAAAAAGGTTGAACAATTAGAAGAAATAGATGGATTAATTCTTCCAGGTGGAGAATCTACTACACTAAGAAGATTAATGGATCTATATGGATTTAAAGAAAAGTTACAACAGTCTGATTTACCAATGTTTGGTACATGTGCAGGCCTTATCGTACTTGCGAAAGATGTCGAAGGTGAAACTGGCTATTTGAAAAAGTTGAATATCACTGTTGAACGTAATTCATTTGGCAGACAAGTGGATAGTTTTGAAGCAGAGTTAGATATTAAAGGTATAGCTGAAGACATTGAAGGTGTATTTATTAGAGCACCTCATATTGCTAGTGTTGAAGAGGGCGTAGAAATATTAAGCACTGTGGGCGAAAAGATTGTAGCAGTCAAACAAGGGAAATATTTAGGCGTATCATTCCATCCTGAATTAACGGATGATTATAGAGTGACACAATACTTTATCGATCATATGGTCAAATAAAAGAATAGTAGGTAATGGAGAGACGCATTTGAGTGTTTCCATCTATGAAAATACCCTAGAACTTCTAGTTGTCAGAAGTTCTAGGGTATTTAATTTCAATATTAGATAAAGAATCCAGCGATTGCTGCTGAAATAAATGATACCAATGTTGCACCTAATAATAATTTAAGTCCAAAACGTGCTACGACGTCACCTTTTTCAGAGTTAAGTGATTTGATAGCACCTGAAATGATACCAATTGAACTGAAGTTAGCAAATGATACTAAGAATACTGATGTAACACCTTTAGCATGTTCAGAAATATCTTTTAAGTTTCCTAATGATTGCATTGCAACGAATTCATTAGATAATAATTTAGTTGCCATAATTGAACCAGATTTAACAGCATCTTCCCACGGTACACCAGCTAAAAATGCTAATGGTGCGAAGACAAATCCAATTAACGTTTGGAAATCCCATGTAATTGCGCCACCAGAAACAAAGCTGAAGATACCACTAACGATACCATTTAATAATGCGATGATGGCAATATAACCTATTAACATCGCACCAACGATTACTGCCACTTTGAACCCGTCTAAAATGTATTCTCCCAACATTTCAAAGAATGATTGTTTTTTAGTTTCGCTTTCGTCTACTAATAGTTTATCGTCTTCTTCATTAACTTTATAAGGATTGATGATAGAAGCAATAATGAAACCACCGAATAAGTTTAATACTACTGCTGTAACAACGTATTTAGGTTCAATCAATGTGAAGTAAGCACCGATAATTGACGCTGATACTGTCGACATTGCTGAAGCGGTCAATGTGTACAAACGTTGTTTAGGTATGTAAGGTAATTGTTGTTTTAATGAAATAAACACTTCCGATTGACCTAAGATTGCAGCAGCTACTGCGTTATAAGATTCTAAACGTCCCATACCATTAATTTTAGAGATTAAGAATCCTAAAACATTAATAATCCATGGTAAGATTCGAGTGTATTGCAAGATACCAATTAATGCTGAAATAAATACAATTGGTAGTAATACGCTAAAGAAGAATGGTGGGTTTTTTGGATCGACAAATTTGAATCCGCCAAACACGAAGTTAACCCCTTCTGCAGCTTTTTGTAATAAGTAGTTAAATCCTTCCGAAATCCCCCCAATAACTGTAATACCTGCTGTCGTTTTTAATAAAATAAACGCAAATACAAGTTGGATGACTAATAAAAGACCAACATATTGCCAGCGAATATTTTTTCTGTCAGAGCTAAACAAAAATGCAAGTGCCAAAAAGAAAATTATCCCAATAATCCCAATAAGAATATGCATAATTCTACTCCTTTAAATTTTTCTTAATTAATATAATACATTAAATTCTTGCATGTAACATCATTATTTTAGAAAATTAAAAAACAAATTGGTTGAAAAAGGTCAAAGATGCTCATATAATATAGTCAAAGAAGGTCAAAAGAGGTGGTAAATCATGCACAACATGTCTGACATCATAGAACAGTACATTAAAAAGTTATTTGAAGAAAGTAATGAAGACGTGGTAGAAATTCAACGAGCTAACATTGCTCAACGTTTCGACTGTGTACCTTCTCAACTAAATTATGTTATTAAAACTAGATTCACAAATGAACATGGTTATGAAATAGAAAGTAAACGTGGTGGCGGAGGTTATATCCGAATCACTAAAATTGAAAATAAAGATGCAACGGGGTATATTAATCACCTATTGCAAATCATTGGGCCATCTATTTCTCAACAACAAGCGTATTATATTATAGATGGTTTGCTAGATAAGGGACTCATCAGTGAAAGAGAAGCAAGAATGATTCAAGTAATCGTAGATCGCGAAACATTAAAAATGGACGTGGTTGCTCGAGATATCATTAGAGCCAACATATTAAAACGCGTATTACCAATCATTAATTATTATTAGTAGAAAAGCGAGGTGTCTATGTGTGCTTTGTGAAAACTGTCATTTAAATGAAGCAGAGGTTAAACTCACAGTAAAAAGTAAAGAAGGCACTTCTGAGAAATGGGTATGTTCTATTTGTGCGCAGGGTGAAAATCCTTGGCAACAAAATGAAAATACATCGCCACATTCTCAGTTTCAAGATGATATTGAAGAAGCTTTCGTCGTCAAACAAATATTGCAACATTTAGCAACTAAGCATGGAATTAATTTTCATGAAGTGGCTTTTCAAGAAGAAAAGCGATGTCCAACATGCAACATGACTTTAAAAGATATTGCACATGTAGGGAAATTTGGTTGTGCAAATTGTTATGCTACATTTAAAGATGACATTGTAGATATAGTAAGACGTGTGCAAGGTGGGCAATTTGAGCACGTAGGTAAAACGCCTCGTTCTTCTCATAAGAAACTTGCCATCAAAAAACAAATCGAAGAAAAAACGAAGTATCTCAATGTATTAATTGATGAACAAAACTTTGAAGAAGCTGCTATCGTTAGAGACGAAATAAAAGCATTGAAAGACGAGAGCGGGGTGGAACGTAATGAGTGATATGAATACGCATATCAGTGAATGGATGAAGCAAACGGAAGAATCTCCAATTGTGATGTCTTCCAGAATCCGATTAGCTAGAAACTTAGAAAATCATGTCCATCCACTCATGTTTCCCTCAGAACAAGATGGCTTTAGAGTGATAAATGAAGTACAAGATGTATTACCTAATTTGTCTCTCATGCGATTAGATACAATGGATCAACAAAACAAGATGAAACTTGTTGCTAAACATTTAATTAGTCCTGAACTTATTAAACAACCGGCATCAGCAGTGTTATTAAATGAAGACGAATCAATCAGTATTATGATTAATGAAGAAGACCATATACGCATACAAGCAATGGGAAATGATTTGTCATTACACGATTTATATAACAAAGCGAGTGATATTGATGATACGTTAGATCAATCGCTAGACATTAGTTATGATGAACATTTAGGGTATTTAACAACATGCCCAACTAATATTGGTACAGGTATGAGAGCAAGTGTAATGCTACATTTGCCAGGGTTATCCATCATGAAACGTATGAATCGTATTGCACAGACCATTAATCGTTTTGGTTTTACGATTCGAGGTATATATGGAGAAGGCTCGCAAGTTTATGGCCATATCTATCAAATTTCAAATCAATTAACACTTGGTAAAACTGAAGAAGAAATTATAGATAACTTAACTGAAGTTGTTCAACAAATTATAAATGAAGAAATGCAAATTCGTGAACGCTTAACGCATTATAATGAATTGGAAACGTTAGACCGTGTTTATCGGTCGTTGGGCATCTTACAGAACAGTCGAATTATTTCAATGGAAGAAGCTTCCTATCGTTTAAGTGAAGTGAAATTAGGTATCGATTTAGGGTATTTAACATTGAAAGACTTTAAATTTAATGAATTGATGGTAAGTATTCAATCAGCATTTATTTATAACGATGAAGATGAAACAATCTCTGTAAATGAGAAGAGAGCAGATATATTAAGAGAATATACACAATAGGAGGTACAGAAATATATGCTATTTGGTAGATTAACTGAACGTGCACAACGTGTCTTAGCACATGCGCAAGAAGAAGCTATACGTTTAAATCATTCTAATATAGGTACAGAACACTTACTACTTGGCTTAATGAAAGAGCCAGAAGGTATAGCCGCTAAAGTATTAGAAAGTTTCAATATTACCGAAGATAAAGTGATTGAAGAGGTTGAGAAATTAATCGGCCATGGACAAGATCAAACAGGAACATTGCATTATACACCTAGAGCCAAGAAGGTAATTGAACTTTCAATGGACGAAGCTAGAAAGTTACATCATAACTTTGTAGGTACAGAACATATTTTACTAGGTTTAATTCGTGAAAATGAGGGCGTAGCTGCGCGCGTGTTTGCTAATCTAGATTTAAATATTACAAAAGCGCGTGCTCAAGTGGTTAAAGCATTAGGAAGTCCTGAAATGAGCAATAAAAAGGCTACAGCAAATAAATCAAATAATACACCTACATTAGATGGATTAGCACGTGATTTAACTGTGATTGCCAAAGATGGAACACTAGATCCTGTTGTGGGTAGAGATAAAGAAATTACGCGTGTGATTGAAGTATTGAGTCGTCGTACTAAAAATAACCCAGTACTAATTGGGGAACCGGGTGTAGGTAAAACTGCAATTGCAGAAGGTCTTGCACAGGCGATTGTTAATAATGAAGTGCCTGAAACATTAAAAGATAAACGTGTCATGTCACTTGATATGGGAACAGTTGTAGCAGGTACTAAATATCGTGGTGAATTTGAAGAACGTTTGAAAAAAGTAATGGAAGAAATCCATCAAGCTGGTAACGTTATTCTATTTATTGATGAATTGCACACATTAGTTGGTGCTGGAGGTGCAGAAGGCGCAATTGATGCATCAAATATATTAAAACCAGCATTAGCTCGTGGTGAATTACAATGTATTGGTGCTACAACATTAGATGAATACCGTAAAAACATCGAGAAAGATGCAGCGTTAGAACGTCGTTTCCAACCCATTCAAGTTGATGAACCTTCTGTTGAAGATACAATCGCAATTTTAAAAGGATTACGAGATCGTTATGAAGCCCATCATCGTATTAATATTTCTGATGAAGCACTTGAAGCGGCTGCTAAATTAAGTGATCGCTATATATCTGATCGTTTCTTGCCTGACAAAGCAATTGATTTAATTGACGAAGCAAGTTCAAAAGTAAGATTGAAAAGTCATACAACACCTAACAACTTGAAAGAAATTGAGCAAGAAATTGAAAAAGTGAAAAATGAAAAAGACGCTGCAGTTCACGCTCAAGAATTCGAAAATGCGGCTAATTTACGTGATAAACAAACGAGACTTGAAAAACAATATGAAGATGCTAAAAATGAATGGCAAACAACGCAAGGTGATAAATCTACATCACTATCTAAAGAAGATATTGGTGAAGTGATTGCAGGCTGGACAGGCATACCACTTACAAAAATCAATGAAACAGAGTCAGACCGATTATTGAATCTTGAACAAACATTACATGATAGAGTGATTGGTCAAAATGACGCTGTAACATCTATAAGTAAAGCAGTACGTCGCGCACGTGCAGGATTGAAAGACCCTAAACGTCCAATCGGTAGCTTTATCTTCTTAGGACCAACTGGTGTAGGTAAGACGGAACTAGCTAGAGCGTTAGCAGAATCAATGTTTGGCGAAGAAGATGCAATGATTCGTGTTGATATGAGTGAGTTTATGGAAAAACATGCAGTCAGCCGTTTAGTTGGAGCGCCTCCTGGCTATGTAGGTCATGATGAAGGTGGCCAATTAACTGAAAAAGTTAGACGTAAACCTTATTCAGTTATTTTATTTGATGAAATTGAAAAGGCACATCCAGATGTGTTTAATATCTTATTACAAGTGTTAGATGATGGTCATCTAACGGATACTAAAGGACGTCAAGTTGATTTCCGTAATACTGTGATTATTATGACATCAAATGTTGGTGCACAAGAATTACAAGATCAACGCTTTGCAGGTTTCGGTGGTGGCTCTGACGGTCATGACTATGAAACGATTCGCAAGACAATGATGAAAGAATTGAAAAATTCATTCCGTCCAGAATTCTTAAACCGTGTAGACGACATTATCGTATTCCATAAACTTACTAAAGATGAATTAAAAGAAATTGTTACAATGATGGTTAATAAATTAACACAACGTCTTTCTGAACAAGATATTAATATTGTAGTAACCGACAAAGCGAAAGAGAAAATTGCGGAAGAAGGTTATGATCCAGAGTATGGTGCACGTCCATTAATCAGAGCTATTCAAAAAACAGTTGAAGATAACTTAAGTGAATTAATTTTAGATGGCAACCAAATCGAAGGTAAAGAAGTCGTGATTGATCATGATGGCGATGAATTCAAATATAATATCAACGAAAAAAATAATAATGTTTCAGATTCAGACGAAGATAGTGACGTAACTGAAACAGAAGCATAATTTAATAAAATGAACGTTAGGCCTAGCTGTTTTTAGGATAAAAATAGTATAGGGTTATAACGCAAAGTACGTGTTAACTAATGAAGGTGAGATAATGTTTATATAGTGCGTTCCTTAGCACTCGTCATTTATCTAGGAGTGGGACATGAATTCGTAATGGATTCTGTTCCACTCCTATTACTTTTTGAAATATAATGTAATGATTTCAACTGAAATAAAATGATTATCTATATACGTCATTTCGAACAATGAATAGCAACATATTTATATAAAATACTTAAGTTTACATTTGTCATTGTACAACGTTACATATAAAATAGATTTGTTCAAAGAAAAATCGGAGGTGCAATTTTGGCCAAAAAGAAAGTGATTTTTGAGTGTATGGCTTGTGGCTATCAATCTCCAAAATGGATGGGAAAATGTCCTAATTGTGGTTCATGGAATCAAATGGAGGAAATTGTTGAAAAAGCTTCAAATCCCAAACACGGCGTTAAGACAACAACATCTAGCGCAAAGGTCCAGAAATTAAATGATATTAAGAATGAAGTGACGCCAAGAGTTCAGACAGAATCAAAAGAATTTAACCGCGTTTTAGGTGGTGGTATTGTCAGTGGTTCTTTAGTGTTAATAGGTGGAGATCCTGGTATTGGGAAATCAACACTATTACTACAAATTTGTGCATCACTATCACAAAAATTAAATGTACTGTATATTACGGGTGAAGAATCACTTAATCAAACTAAATTACGAGCTGATCGTCTAGATGAAGATTCTAGTAATTTAAACGTGCTGGCAGAAACAGATTTAGAAGCGATATATCAAACGGTTCAACAAGCACAGCCAGATATTTTAGTGGTCGATTCGATCCAAACCATATATCATCCAGAGATTAGTTCGGCACCTGGCTCTGTATCTCAAGTTCGAGAAAGCACGCAGAGTTTGATGAATATTGCCAAACAAATGAATATCGCCACATTTATCGTTGGTCATGTAACCAAAGAAGGTCAAATTGCAGGACCACGTTTATTAGAACATATGGTTGATACTGTATTGTACTTTGAAGGAGATGAGCATCATGCTTATCGTATCTTGAGAGCAGTTAAGAACCGTTTTGGTTCTACTAATGAAATGGGCATTTTTGAAATGAAAAAAAGCGGATTGAAAGGGGTACACAATCCATCAGAAATGTTCTTGGAAGAGCGGTCTACTAATGTACCTGGATCAACAATTGTAGCAACGATGGAAGGTACGCGACCATTGCTAATAGAAGTTCAAGCGTTAGTGACACCTACCACATTTAATAACCCTAGACGTATGGCTACAGGAATTGATCATAATCGTTTGAGTTTATTAATGGCAGTATTAGAGAAAAAGGAAAATTATTTATTACAACAACAGGATGCTTATATTAAAGTGGCAGGTGGTGTTCGACTAACAGAACCAGCAGTTGATTTAAGCGTTATTGTAGCGACAGCTTCAAGTTTCAAAGATAAGGCAGTGGATGGACTGGATTGTTATATTGGAGAAGTAGGTTTGACTGGTGAAGTGAGACGTGTTTCTCGAATTGAGCAACGTGTTCAAGAAGCGGCTAAATTAGGGTTTGAACGAGTGGTTATTCCACAAACCAATATTGGTGGATGGCAATTCCCTGAAGGTATTAAAGTAGTAGGCGTCTCTACTGTACATGAGGCACTTAAATATGCTTTTAAAGCGTAACATAAGCTGAAAAAGAGGTGAGACTTTTGAAAGTATTAAAAGGCATTGTAATCATTATATATATTATCTTAGGTATGGCACTTGGTATTTTGCTAATACCTGAAATACTTAAAGATTTTAATATTAATGGTTATCCATTTTTAAATAATTATTATATTGACGGCTTAATAGGTATCGTAGTATTTTTCTTGATTTTTGGCTTCTTTATTAATAAAGTAACAAGAACTTTCAAAGCCGTTGAACATTGGATTATGCAACGTAGCGCAGTTGAAATTTTATTTGCAACACTCGGACTTATCATTGGCCTATTTATTTCAGTAATGGCCTCGTTTATTCTAGAAATGATTGGAAATACGATACTGAATCATCTTATACCACTTATTATTACTTTATTGCTATGTTATTTAGGCTTCCAATTTGGGTTGAAGAAGCGTGACGAAATGCTCATGTTCTTGCCGGAAAACATGGCGCGTTCTATGTCTAAAAGTAATATTAGTGCCGTACCTAAACTATTAGATACAAGCGCAATTATCGATGGTCGTATCTTAGATGTCATTCGATGTGGTTTTATCGATGGCGAAATACTTATTCCGCAAGGTGTCATTAATGAACTTCAAGTCGTTGCTGATGCGAATGATAGCGTGAAGCGTGAAAAAGGGCAACGTGGATTAGATATATTAAATGAATTATATGATTTAGATTATCCGACACGTGTGATACATCCACAAAAGTCTCACAGTGATATCGATGAATTATTAGTGAAATTAGCACAGAAATATCATGCGCATGTGATTACTACCGATTTTAATTTAAATAAAGTATGTCACGTTCAAGGAATTAAAGCGTTGAATGTGAATGACTTGTCTGAAGCAATTAAACCAAATGTACATCAAGGCGATCGCATTAATATTCTATTGACTAAAATGGGTAAAGAACCTGGTCAAGGTGTTGGCTATTTAGATGACGGTGCAATGGTAGTGGTTGATAATGCGAAACCACTTGTTGGTAAGCATGTAGACTTAGAGGTTATCAGTTTATTGCAAACATCGTCAGGTCGTATTATTTTCGCTAAAAAAGTTGACGATTCGGAATCATAATTCATAGAATAGGTTTGATGATGATATTAAAATATGTGTAAAAGACTAGGTTTCATGTGAAACGCTAAATGGTGAGCGTACGCTTTTCAAATAGCAAAGCATGAAACCTATTTATGTAATGTGAGTGAATGTGCAACTAAGTGTGGTAAGTGGAAACATGTGACTTATCAAAGTATTGATTTAATGCTACAATAATGAAGAAATGCGAACTTTTATCTAAGATGAATGTAAATTGGAAAGTTATTCGGAAACACGTCTAAAATGATAGTTTGGAATAACTTTTTTCTAATGGTTTGAAGATGTTTCTGAATGGTGTATGACTGCTCGGTTAAATTACAGAGCGCGCCACCTATATTAGATAAAGCGTATGAATTCGATGGTAAAACAGAATTAATAATTATAGGAGTGAATACGATGAGTGAACGCATTAGAGTGAGATATGCGCCAAGTCCAACTGGATATTTACACATTGGTAATGCAAGAACTGCATTATTTAACTATTTATTTGCTAAACATTACGATGGTGATTTCGTAGTGCGTATTGAAGATACAGATAGTAAACGTAATCTTGAAGATGGTGAGTCATCTCAATTTGATAACTTGAAATGGTTAGGTTTAGATTGGGATGAATCTATCGATAAAGATAAAGGTTATGGTCCTTATCGTCAATCTGAACGCGGTGACATCTATAATCCACTTATCCAGCAATTATTGGATGAAGATAAAGCTTATAAATGTTATATGACTGAAGAAGAACTTGAAAAAGAACGTGAAGAACAAATTGCACGTGGTGAAATGCCTCGTTATGGTGGCCAACACGCACATTTAACTGAAGAGGAACGTCAACAATTTGAAGCTGAAGGACGTCGCCCATCAATTAGATTCCGTGTGCCTCAAGATCAAACGTATACGTTTAATGACATGGTGAAAGGTGAAATTTCATTCGATTCAAATAACATAGGAGATTGGGTTATCGTTAAAAAAGACGGCATACCTACGTATAATTTTGCTGTAGCCATCGATGATCACTATATGGAAATTTCTGATGTTATTCGTGGGGATGACCATGTTTCTAACACACCTAAACAACTTATGATTTATGAAGCGTTTGGTTGGGAACCACCACGTTTTGGTCATATGTCATTAATTGTTAATGAAGAACGCAAAAAACTAAGTAAACGTGATGGTCAAATTTTACAATTTATCGAGCAATATCGTGACTTAGGTTACTTACCAGAAGCATTATTTAACTTTATTACTTTATTAGGTTGGTCTCCAGAAGGCGAAGAAGAAATCTTTTCTAAAGAAGAATTTATTAAGATCTTTGATGAGAAACGTCTTTCTAAATCACCAGCAATGTTCGATAGACAAAAATTAGCTTGGGTTAATAACCAATATATGAAAACGAAAGATACAGATACTGTATTTGAACTTGCATTACCACATCTTATCAAAGCTAATTTAATCCCAGAATCTCCAAGTGAAGCTGATAGAGAATGGGGTCGCAAATTAGTTGCACTTTACCAAAAAGAAATGAGTTATGCAGGCGAAATTGTACCGTTATCTGAAATGTTCTTCCATGAAATGCCTGAATTAGGTAAAGAAGAACAAGAGGTTATTAATGGGGAACAAGTACCAGAATTAATGTCACATCTATATGGTAAATTAGAGGCTTTAGAACCATTTGAAGCGGGTGACATCAAAAAGACAATTAAAGAAGTACAAAAAGAAACAGGTATTAAAGGTAAACAATTATTCATGCCAATTCGTGTTGCCGTAACAGGTCAAATGCATGGTCCTGAATTACCAAATACAATTGAAGTACTAGGTAAAGACAAAGTATTATCACGATTAAAAAAATACGTGTAAATGGTGTAAAGCATATACGTGAACAAGATGAACATTTCATTTAGCTAACACTTGAAATTTTACATTAAAGAAAATATGATAAAGTTAAACATGGCAAAGTCATGTTAATATTGATGTTACAAGCGCAAAGGATTAGTAAATATTAGACTATGATTTCAGAGAGTGTACGGTCGCTGCGAGTACACCATAGACGATATTGAATGCACCTTTGTTTGATCAACTAAATAAAGTAAATGAGTATGATAAAGTTAACTTTATCACCTATAGGTAGGGTGAAGGACTAGCTTAATTTTATCTAGAATACAGAGTGGAACCGTGCAGTAGCGCCTCTAGCATCTTAGTGTTAGGGCGCTATTTTGTTTATCTATTATGTATGTTAGTAGTGTGTATATTGATTTTGATAAATTTTTAACTTTTTAAAAAACTGAGGGGGCGACAGTCTTGATAAAAAGAATTAGAGACGATGTGAAAATGGTGTTTGAACAAGACCCAGCAGCGCGTACAACATTTGAGGTGATTACAACTTATGCTGGATTACATGCAGTATGGAGTCATCTAATTGCGCATAAACTTTATAATAAAAAACGTTATGTACTTGCGAGAATCATATCTCAAGTATCACGTTTCTTTACAGGGATTGAAATACATCCAGGTGCTAAAATTGGCAAACGCTTATTCATAGACCACGGTATGGGCGTTGTCATTGGTGAAACTTGTACAATTGGTGATAATGTAACTATTTATCAAGGTGTCACACTAGGTGGTACAGGTAAAGAAAAAGGGAAACGTCATCCTGATATAGGCGATAACGTATTAATCGCAGCTGGGTCAAAAGTGCTAGGTAATATTCAAATTGATTCAAATGTAAATATTGGTGCGAATTCAGTAGTATTACAATCCGTTCCAAGTTATACGACTGTCGTCGGTATTCCAGGACATATTGTTAAACAAGAAGGTAAACGTATTGGTAAAACATTTGATCATCGTAATTTACCTGACCCATTATTTGAACAAATTAAGCAACTAGAAAAGCAACTAGAAAAAGCTAAGAACGGAGAGATTAAAGATGATTACATTATATAATACTTTGACACGTCAAAAAGAGACATTTGAACCGATTGAACCAGGTAAGGTGAAAATGTATGTTTGCGGTCCGACGGTATACAATTACATTCATATTGGTAATGCGCGTCCAGCTATTAATTATGATGTGGTGCGTAGATATTTCGAATATAAAGGGTATGAAGTGATTTATGTTTCAAATTTCACTGATGTAGACGATAAATTAATTAACCGTTCGAAAGAATTGAATGAGAGTGTGCCAGATATTGCAGATAAATATATTAAAGCATTTTATGAAGATGTTGGCGCATTAAATGTTAAGAAAGCTACTTCAAATCCTCGTGTAATGAATCATATGGACGAGATTATTGATTTTATTAAAGATTTAGTTGACGACGGTTATGCCTACGAGAGTGATGGCGATGTATACTTTAGAACGCGTCAATTTGAGGGGTACGGTAAATTAAGTCATCAGTCATTAGATGATTTAAAAGTAGGCGCAAGAATTGAAGCTGGAGAACAAAAAGAAGATGCGCTAGATTTCACATTATGGAAAAAAGCAAAACCTGGTGAAATTAGTTGGGAAAGTCCTTTTGGTGAGGGACGTCCAGGTTGGCATATTGAATGTTCTGTAATGGCGTTTCACGAATTAGGTAAAACAATTGATATTCATGCCGGTGGTTCTGATTTACAATTCCCACATCATGAAAATGAGATTGCGCAATCAGAAGCACATAATCACGCGCCATTCGCAAATTACTGGATGCATAACGGCTTTATAAATATTGATAACGAAAAAATGAGTAAATCATTAGGTAACTTTATTTTAGTACATGACATCATTAAAGAAGTAGATCCTGATGTATTGCGATTCTTTATGATTAGCGTACATTATAGAAGTCCTATTAATTATAATTTAGAACTGGTTAATGCAGCTAAGAGTGGTTTAGAGCGTATCCGAAATAGTTATCAATTGATAGAAGAACGTGAAACGATTGCGACAGATATTGTTGATCAATCTAATTATATTGATCAAATCGATGCTATTTTAGAACAGTTTGAGACTGTTATGGATGATGATTTCAATACTGCCAACGCAGTTACTGCTTGGTATGATTTGTCTAAACTTGCGAATAAATACGTTTTAGAAAACAATACATCTACGCAAGTCATTTCAAGATTTAAAGAAGTTTATCAAATATTCAGTGATGTGCTCGGTGTGCCACTTAAAGGTAATGAATCAGATATGTTACTTGATGAAGATATTGAAAAACTCATCGAAGAACGTAATGAAGCGCGTAAAAATAAAGACTTTGCACGTGCAGATGAAATTAGAGATATGCTTAAAGAACAAAATATTATACTAGAAGATACGCCACAAGGTGTACGCTTTAAACGTGGATAGTATGGATATTAAATTATTAAATCCATTAACATTAGCCTACATGGGTGACGCAGTATTGGACCAGCACGTGCGTGAATATATTGTTCTTAAATTACAAAGTAAGCCCAATCGATTACATCAAGTTTCGAAAAGTTATGTGTCTGCTAAAAGTCAGGCACAAACTTTAGAAACATTGTTTGAAATGAATTGGTTCACTGATGAAGAACAAGACATTGTTAAAAGAGGTCGCAATGCTAAAAGTCACACTAAGGCTAAAAATACAGATATTCAAACTTACCGTAAAAGTTCTGGGTTAGAAGCAGTCATTGGATTTTTATATTTAGATCATCAAGAAGAAAGATTGAAAAATTTACTTGATATGATTGTACAAACAGTCAATGAAAGGTAGTGAAGACAGTGGAAGATATCGTTATTGTCGGTAGACATGCTGTTAAAGAAGCGATTGTTTCTGGCCATACAATTAATAAAATTTGGATTCAAGAAGGTATTAGAAAGCAACAAATTAATGATATTTTACAAAATGCAAAAGCACAAAAATTAATTGTGCAAACTGTGCCGAAATCCAAATTAGATAATTTAGCAAATGCACCTCATCAAGGTGTCGCTGCACTGATTGCCCCATATGAATATGCGGATTTCGATCAATTTATACAATCGCAAAAAGATAAAGAAGGTTTATCAACGGTTGTAATTTTAGATGGCTTAGAAGACCCACATAACTTAGGTTCAATATTAAGAACGGCAGATGCTAGTGGTGTTGATGGTGTTATTATTCCTAAAAGACGTTCAGTTGCGCTGACACAAACTGTAGCTAAAGCATCCACTGGTGCGATCCAACACGTTCCGGTTATGCGTGTTACAAATTTAGCTAAAACCATTGATGAATTAAAGGAACATGGCTATTGGGTGGCTGGTGCTGAAGCGGATAATGCCACGGACTATAGAGATATGGCGGCGGATGTGCCATTAGCTATCGTTATAGGTAGTGAAGGTCAAGGTATGAGTAGATTAGTTAAAGATAAATGTGATTTTTACATCAAGATACCAATGGTTGGACATGTGAATAGCCTTAATGCATCTGTAGCTGCGAGTCTAATGATGTATGAGGTCTATCGTAAACGTCATCAAATTGAGGACAACGCATGAAAGATAGATATTTAATTATTGATGGCTACAATATGATTGGACAGTCACCGGAACTCGGTAAGATTGCAAAGCATAATTTGCAAGAAGCACGCGAACAATTATTAGATGCCATTGCTAACTATAATGCTGTTGTCGCTGATGAAGTTGTATGTGTGTTTGATGCATATGAACAATCAGGTATAGAAAGAGAATACATTTATCATGGTGTAAAAACAGTATTTACTAAAGAAAAAGAAACGGCAGATAGCTATATCGAACGTTATGTTTATAACCTATATAATAAACACACAACACATATTACCGTTGTAACGAGTGATATGAGTGAGCAACATGCCATATTTGGTGCTGGCGCATATCGAGTATCTTCGAGAGAAATGTGGCGTGATTTAAGAGAGAATGAAATCACGGTCAGTAAGTCTTTGGATAATTTCACAGAAAGTAAACCAAGAACTCGAATTTCATTATCAAATGATGTATTAGCAGAATTTGAAAAAATAAGACGCGGGAATCATAACAAAGATTGAAATTGCCCACTTGTCTTTTGAAAATAACATCGTATAAACTTTCTCTAACTTAATTTGAAAGGGAAGGTTTATGGCGCATCAATTCAAACAACTAGAGGAGACATTTAAAGCGTTTCAAAATAGTCATTGTAGTCTCGAACGAGAAAGATTATTTATAGAAATAGTAAATCATATACAACCGGAGCTTATTCTAAAGTTTAAAAGTTCTAGAGTGCAGAATGAAGAAATAGAAGATTTAGTACAAGAATCACTAATCAGAATTTACTTAGCACTCCATACATTTGATTTTAGTACGAATGTTCCTTTCGAACACTATTTAAACTGTATTGTACGTTCAATACGAAAGGATTTTTGGAGAAGAAAGTATACCGAAATGAATAAACGAGATAGTATGATTAATGATTATGTCATCGAATATAGATTGAACCAATCTATCAAACGTATTGAAGAAGTATGTATGTTACATGAGCAACGTAAAATGTTAACGCGTAGTTTAACAGCACTAAGTCAGTTTGAACGTTGTGTAGCACAATTACTAATGTCTGATTATACGCCTAATGAAATTGCGAAACATTTAGGTATTAAAGATAAAGTGGTTTACAATAGTATTCAACGTTGTAAAATAAAAATGAAGTGTTATTTATTGAAGCATCATTAGTAAGTTGTAATAGCATTTATATAGCGGTGCTAGTTTGACATTTAATGTTTTATTTATGTATAGTATACTGGTATTAAAATGAGCAAAGGTGAACTGAATTGAAAAAAGTACCTTTAATTTGTGAAGTTTGTGGTACAAGAAACTATAATGTACCGAAAAAAGAAACTTCTGCAACGAGATTAGAATTAAAAAAATATTGTTCGAGATGTAATGCGCATACGATTCACAAAGAGTCTAAATAATAGTGAAACTATTACTATTAGAGGTAGCGGTTAACTAACTGTGAGTATGGAGGTAATTTTGATGGCTAAAGATAAGGGCACAAACAAAGAAAAAGATAGTTTCTTCCAAGGCGTTAAAAGTGAAATGGAAAAAACAAGTTGGCCAACAAAAGAAGAACTTTTTAAATATACTGTGATTGTAGTTTCTACAGTAATCTTCTTTATGGTCTTTTTCTGGGTGTTAGATATAGGTATTGGTAATTTAATTGAATTATTTAGATAAGAATAAGGAGTGACAACATGTCTGAAGAGGTTGGCGCAAAGCGTTGGTATGCTGTGCATACGTATTCTGGATATGAAAACAAGGTTAAGAAGAATTTAGAAAAAAGAGTAGAATCAATGAATATGACAGAACAGATTTTTAGAGTTGTCATACCTGAAGAGGAAGAAACACAAGTTAAAGATGGGAAAGCTAAAAAACTACTTAAAAAAACATTCCCTGGTTATGTACTTGTAGAATTAGTAATGACTGATGAATCTTGGTATGTAGTACGTAATACACCAGGTGTTACAGGATTCGTTGGTTCAGCTGGTGCAGGTTCTAAACCAAATCCATTACTTCCAGAAGAAATGAGATTTATCTTGAAACAAATGGGACTGAAAGAAAAAACAATTGATGTTGAATTAGATGTCGGTGAACAAGTTCGTATTAAATCTGGACCATTTGCTAATCAAGTAGGAGAAGTTCAAGAGATTGAACCTGATAAGTTCAAATTAACAGTATTGGTTGATATGTTCGGAAGAGAAACACCAGTTGAAGTTGAATTTGATCAAATCGAAAAATTATAATCAAGTAATTATGGAAAAGCATTGAACAACTAAAAAGATGAAATTTTACTATTGCTTTTTAAGTTGGTTCAGTGTTAAAATAATGTGGTCGCGTTTTTATAGCGCTCATTTCGTCACGAAATGTTTATGAGTGGGAGGGCAAAACTGAGCCCTGTGACCACATCACGATATCAAGGAGGTGCACATCGTGGCTAAAAAAGTAGAAAAAGTAGTTAAATTACAAATTCCTGCAGGTAAAGCGAACCCAGCACCACCAGTTGGTCCAGCATTAGGTCAAGCAGGTGTGAACATCATGGGATTCTGTAAAGAATTCAACGCACGTACGCAAGAACAAGCAGGTTTAATCATTCCGGTAGAAATCAGTGTTTATGAAGATCGTTCATTTACATTCATTACTAAAACTCCACCGGCTCCAGTACTACTTAAAAAAGCAGCTGGCGTAGAAAAAGGTTCTGGTGAACCTAACAAAACTAAAGTTGCTACAGTAACTAAAGATCAAGTACGTGAAATTGCTCAAACTAAAATGCAAGACTTAAACGCTGCAGACGAAGAAGCAGCTATGCGTATTATCGAAGGTACTGCTCGTAGTATGGGTATCACTGTACAATAATTAAAGAATAATAAGTTAGTTTAATTTTGAAATAAACTGATAGACGATAGCAGGTAACAGAAATGACAACGACAATATTGTCTATGATTGGTCTGGATGACTAGTAATTTCTTATGAGATTGCTCAAACATTAGACATTCATCTGTTATCTGCTCTTAACTTGTGTTAGACACAAGTAAGCGTGGGAGGAAATTCCGCTAAAACCACTAAAGGAGGAACAATAAATGGCTAAAAAAGGTAAAAAGTATCAAGAAGCAGCTAATAAAGTTGATCGTACTAAACACTATAGTGTTGAAGAAGCAATCAGCTTAGCTAAAGAAACAAGCATTGCTAACTTTGACGCATCAGTTGAAGTTGCTTTCCGTTTAGGAATTGATACACGTAAAAATGACCAACAAATCCGTGGTGCAGTAGTGTTACCAAACGGAACGGGTAAATCACAACGTGTATTAGTATTTGCTAAAGGTGACAAAATCACTGAAGCAGAAGAAGCAGGCGCAGATTACGTAGGTGAATCTGAATATGTACAAAAAATCCAACAAGGTTGGTTCGACTTTGACGTAGTAGTAGCTACTCCAGACATGATGGGCGAAGTTGGTAAATTAGGTCGTGTATTAGGACCTAAAGGTTTAATGCCAAACCCTAAAACTGGTACAGTAACTATGGACGTTAAAAAAGCTGTTGAAGAAATCAAAGCTGGTAAAGTTGAATACCGTGCTGAAAAAGCTGGTATTGTACATGCTTCAATCGGTAAAGTTTCATTTAGCGATGAAAAATTAGTTGAAAACTTCAAAACGTTACAAGATGTTTTAGCTAAAGCTAAACCATCATCAGCTAAAGGTACTTACTTCAAATCTGTTGCTGTAACTACAACAATGGGTCCTGGAGTTAAAATTGATACTTCATCATTCAAATTATAATTAAGTGTAAACTTATTGAAAATAGAACCTGTGACTTTTTGAAAGTCGCAGGTTATTTTTATGTATAGATATAAATTGAGTTCTGTAAAAGTGTCGCATGAAGATGACACGTAAAACATCTGTATTCACAGGCTATTAAAAGTCGTCTATAAACATTAGTGGTCGTATGTGGATGGAACATAACGCTTAATTTCTACAATTCCTATAACTTTTGCTCGTTTGATTACAAAAAAATTGAAAAAGTTATTGACATATTACAACAATGAGGTTATATTATTTATTGTGATTATTTTACCTAAGACAGTAGGAGTTAACCATTAACTTAAAACATCATCCTGCCGAGGCTAAAATTGACTTGAACGTGTGATCATATAAATGATCTTTCAAGCGCTTTTTGCCGTGGGTAGAAAGTGCTTTTTTTATTGAGAAATTTAAAAAGCACCAAAAATAAAAATGGAGGTGTCTGAATGTCTGCTATTATCGAAGCTAAAAAACAACAAGTTGATGTTATTGCTGAACAACTTAAAAATTCAGTTTCAACTGTTATCGTCGACTACCGTGGCTTAACTGTTGCAGAAGTAACTGAATTACGTTCACAATTACGTGAAGCTGGTGTTGAATATAAAGTTTATAAAAACACTATGGTTCGTCGTGCAGCTGAACAAGCAGGTATCGAAGGCTTAGATGAATTCTTAACAGGTCCTACAGCTGTTGCAACTTCAACTGAAGATGTAGTAGCACCAGCGAAAGTTATCGCAGGATTTGCTAAAGAACATGAAGCTTTAGAAATCAAAACAGGCGTTATGGAAGGTAACCTTATTTCAGCAGAAGAAGTTAAAACTGTTGGTTCATTACCTTCACACGATGGTCTTGTTTCTATGCTTTTATCAGTATTACAAGCTCCAGTACGCAACTTCGCTTATGCGGTTAAAGCTGTTGGAGAACAAAAAGAAGAAAGCGCTGAATAATTGCGCATAAAATTTTAAAATAATTGGAGGAAATATAAAATGGCTAATCAAGAACAAATCATTGAAGCAATTAAAGAAATGTCAGTATTAGAATTAAACGATTTAGTAAAAGCAATTGAAGAAGAATTTGGTGTAACAGCAGCAGCTCCTGTAGCAGCAGCTGGTGCAGCTGGTGGCGGAGATGCAGCAGCAGAAAAAACTGAATTTGACGTTGAGTTAACTTCAGCTGGATCTTCAAAAATCAAAGTTGTTAAAGCAGTTAAAGAAGCAACTGGCTTAGGCTTAAAAGATGCTAAAGAATTAGTAGATAACGCTCCTAAAGTAATCAAAGAAGGCGTTGCTAAAGAAGAAGCTGAAAAACTTAAAGAACAATTAGAAGAAGTTGGAGCTACTGTAGAATTAAAATAATTCTAGTATCTTAACTTAATATCGAATGTTAGTGTATTCGATGTATTTATAACAATACATTGATATAATTAACTTGAATTCTTTGAGAAATTAAAACCCCGTTATCACGATAACGGGGTTTTACTTCATTTTCTAGTAAAATAAAGATGAACAATGAAAAAAGAGGTGGCGTTATGGGACACTATTATGATGAAAATCCTGATGTACAAAGTGATGAAAGAGTCATTCACTATCATTACCATCAACATCAATTAAATCTAACTACAGATGCAGGCGTATTCTCAAAAGCGCAAGTAGATTTTGGATCAGATACTTTAGTACAAACCTTTTTAAATGAACATCCTCCTGGTCCAAGTAAAGCAATTGCTGATGTTGGGTGTGGCTATGGTCCGATTGGATTAATGATTGCTAAAGTTTCACCGCATCATCAAATTACCATGGTTGACGTTAATCATCGTGCGTTAAGTCTTGCTGAAAAGAATAAAAAAGCAAATCAAATTGATAACGTCATTATTAAGGAAAGCGATGGTTTATCGCAATTGAAGGATTGTCATTTCGATTATGTGCTAACAAATCCTCCTATTAGAGCTGGAAAAGAAGTTGTTCATCGTATTTTCGAAGAAGCATATCAACAGCTCAATGCTCAAGGTGAGTTGTACGTTGTGATTCAAAAGAAACAAGGTATGCCTTCTGCTAAGAAGAAAATGGAAGAGATTTTTAATAATGTCGAAGTTGTTAATAAGAACAAGGGATACTACATTTTGAAAAGCCGAAAAGGTTGATTTCAAAGTTGTATTCTGATATAGTTATAAAATGTAAAAATTTATGTTCAATAAGTGTGTACTTTTACGCGAAAAGAGTATGATAAACAAGAATAAATGTAGAATCGAAAATGGTGTCATCAACTGTGTTGCCGTTTTCTTTTTGTCTTGTTATACGAAATTTTCATGCGTATTGGTTCATCACACAATATTTGAGGGGTGAATCTGTTTGGCAGGTCAAGTTGTCCAATATGGAAGACATCGTAAACGTAGAAATTATGCGAGAATTTCAGAAGTATTAGAATTACCAAACTTAATAGAAATTCAAACTAAATCTTACGACTGGTTCCTAAAAGAAGGTTTATTAGAAATGTTCCGTGATATCTCTCCAATTGAAGATTTCACAGGTAACCTTTCATTAGAATTTGTAGATTATCGATTAGGTGAACCAAAATATGATTTAGAAGAATCAAAAAACCGTGACGCTACTTATGCTGCACCTCTTCGTGTTAAAGTACGTCTAATAATTAAAGAAACTGGCGAAGTTAAAGAACAAGAAGTATTCATGGGTGACTTCCCATTAATGACAGATACAGGTACATTTGTAATCAATGGTGCAGAACGTGTAATCGTGTCTCAATTAGTACGTTCACCATCCGTTTACTTCAATGAGAAAATTGACAAAAACGGTCGTGAAAACTACGATGCAACAATTATTCCTAACCGTGGTGCATGGTTAGAATATGAAACGGATGCGAAAGATGTAGTATATGTACGTATTGATAGAACACGTAAATTACCGTTAACAGTATTATTACGTGCTTTAGGTTTCTCTCACGATCAATCAATTATTGATTTATTAGGAGACAGTGAATACTTACGTAATACACTTGAAAAAGACAGCACTGAAAATACTGAACAAGCATTATTAGAAATATACGAACGTTTACGTCCTGGTGAGCCACCAACAGTTGAAAATGCGAAAAGTTTATTATATTCACGCTTTTTCGACCCTAAACGTTATGATTTAGCAAGTGTTGGTCGTTACAAAGCAAATAAAAAGTTACACTTAAAACACCGCTTATTTAACCAAAAATTAGCAGAACCAATCGTCAATAGCGAAACTGGTGAGATTGTTGCCGAAGAAGGTACAGTATTAGACCGTCGTAAATTAGACGAAATTATGGAAGTTTTAGAAGCAAATGCTAATAGTGAAGTGTTTGAATTAGAAGGTACAGTTATTGATGAACCTGTTGAAATTCAATCAATTAAAGTTTACGTTCCAAATGATGAAGAAGGTCGTACAACTACTGTAATTGGTAATGCTTTACCTGATTCAGAAGTTAAATGTATTACACCAGCAGATATCATTGCGTCAATGAGTTATTTCTTTAACTTGTTAAATGGTATTGGTTATACAGACGACATTGACCATTTAGGTAACCGTCGTTTACGTTCAGTTGGTGAATTATTACAAAACCAATTCCGTATCGGTTTATCAAGAATGGAACGTGTTGTGCGTGAAAGAATGTCAATTCAAGATACAGATTCAATCACACCACAACAATTAATTAATATTCGTCCTGTAATTGCTTCTATTAAAGAGTTCTTCGGTAGCTCTCAATTATCACAATTCATGGACCAAGCTAACCCGTTAGCTGAGTTAACACATAAACGTCGTCTATCTGCCCTAGGACCTGGTGGTTTAACACGTGAACGTGCTCAAATGGAAGTGCGTGACGTTCACTACTCTCACTATGGACGTATGTGTCCGATCGAGACACCAGAGGGACCAAACATTGGTTTGATCAACTCACTTTCAAGTTATGCACGTGTGAATGAATTTGGTTTCATTGAAACACCATATCGTAAAGTAGACTTAGACACTAACTCTATTACAGATCAAATCGACTACTTAACAGCTGATGAAGAAGACAGCTATGTAGTAGCCCAAGCGAACTCTCGCTTAGATGAAAATGGCCGTTTCTTAGATGATGAAGTCGTATGTCGTTTCCGTGGTAATAACACAGTTATGGCCAAAGAGAAAATGGACTACATGGACGTATCTCCTAAACAAGTAGTATCAGCTGCGACAGCATGTATTCCATTCCTTGAAAACGATGACTCTAACCGTGCCTTAATGGGTGCGAACATGCAACGTCAAGCAGTACCATTGATGAACACTGAAGCACCATTTGTTGGTACAGGTATGGAACACGTTGCTGCACGTGACTCAGGCGCTGCAATTACTGCTAAACATAGAGGTCGTGTTGAACATGTTGAATCTAAAGAAATCTTAGTTCGTCGTTTAGTAGAAGAGAATGGCATTGAACATGAAGGTGAATTAGATCGTTATCCATTAGCTAAATTTAAACGTTCAAATACAGGTACGTGTTATAACCAACGTCCAATTGTTACAGTTGGCGACGTTGTTGAGTACAATGAAATTCTAGCTGACGGACCATCTATGGAATTAGGTGAAATGGCGTTAGGACGTAACGTTGTAGTTGGTTTCATGACTTGGGACGGTTACAACTATGAGGATGCTGTTATTATGAGTGAACGTCTAGTTAAAGATGACGTTTATACTTCAATTCATATTGAAGAATATGAATCAGAAGCGCGTGATACTAAACTAGGACCTGAAGAAATCACTCGTGACATTCCGAATGTGTCAGAAAATGCACTTAAAAACTTAGATGATCGTGGTATTGTCTACGTTGGTGCTGAAGTTAAAGACGGTGACATCTTAGTAGGTAAAGTAACGCCTAAAGGTGTGACTGAATTAACAGCTGAAGAAAGATTATTACATGCTATCTTCGGTGAGAAAGCACGTGAAGTACGTGATACATCATTACGTGTACCTCACGGTGCCGGTGGTATCGTTCTTGATGTTAAAGTGTTTAATCGTGAAGAAGGCGATGATACTTTATCACCAGGCGTTAACCAATTAGTACGTGTATACATCGTACAAAAACGTAAAATCCATGTTGGGGATAAAATGTGTGGTCGTCACGGTAACAAAGGGGTTATCTCTAAGATTGTACCTGAAGAAGATATGCCTTACTTACCAGATGGACGTCCAATCGATATCATGTTAAACCCACTTGGTGTACCATCTCGTATGAACATCGGACAAGTATTAGAACTACACTTAGGTATGGCTGCTAAAAACTTAGGCATCCATGTTGCATCTCCAGTATTCGATGGTGCGAACGATGATGATGTATGGTCAACAATCGAAGAGGCAGGTATGGCACGTGACGGTAAAACAGTCTTATACGATGGTAGAACAGGTGAACCATTCGATAATCGTATTTCTGTTGGTGTTATGTACATGCTTAAACTTGCACACATGGTTGACGACAAACTTCATGCGCGTTCAACTGGTCCATACTCACTTGTAACGCAACAACCACTTGGTGGTAAAGCACAATTCGGTGGACAACGTTTTGGTGAGATGGAGGTATGGGCACTAGAAGCTTATGGTGCTGCTTACACATTACAAGAAATCTTAACTTACAAATCTGACGATACTGTAGGACGTGTTAAAACTTACGAAGCTATCGTTAAAGGTGAAAACATCTCTAGACCAAGTGTTCCAGAATCATTCCGTGTATTGATGAAAGAATTACAAAGTTTAGGTTTAGATGTCAAAGTTATGGATGAACATGATAATGAAATCGAAATGGCGGATGTTGATGATGAAGATGCAACTGAGCGCAAAGTAGATTTACAACAAAAAGATGTTCCTGAAACTCAAAAAGAAACTACTGACTAATTAGAAATAGAAGTTATCTAAATAAGGGATATGAAACTCAGTTCGATTTAATTCTGAAACATGGATAAATCGTACTGATTTCCTCCCTATATTCATAATGACTTGTTTTAGTTTCAATAGATGTAAATCAATCAAATAGCACAGCTAATCTAAATTGAAGGAGGTAGGCTCCTTGATTGATGTAAATAATTTCCATTATATGAAAATCGGTTTAGCCTCACCTGAAAAAATCCGTTCATGGTCATACGGTGAAGTAAAAAAACCAGAAACAATCAACTATCGTACATTGAAACCAGAAAAAGATGGTCTTTTCTGTGAAAGAATTTTTGGACCTACAAAAGACTGGGAATGTAGTTGTGGTAAGTACAAACGTGTACGCTACAAAGGCATGGTCTGTGACAGATGTGGTGTAGAAGTAACTAAATCTAAAGTACGTCGTGAAAGAATGGGACACATTGAATTAGCTGCTCCAGTTTCACATATTTGGTATTTCAAAGGTATTCCAAGTCGTATGGGTCTTTTATTAGACATGTCTCCTAGAGCATTAGAAGAAGTGATTTACTTCGCTTCATATGTTGTTGTGGATCCAGGCCCAACTGGCTTAGAGAAAAAATCTTTACTATCTGAAGCTGAATTCAGAGATTATTATGATAAATATCCAGGCCAATTTGTCGCTAAAATGGGTGCTGAAGGTATTAAAGATTTATTAGAAGAAATCAACTTAGACGAAGAATTAAAATCATTACGTGACGAATTAGAATCTGCAACAGGTCAAAGATTGACACGTGCGATTAAACGTTTAGAAGTTGTTGAATCATTCAGAAACTCTGGTAATAACCCAGCATGGATGATTTTAGATGTACTTCCAATTATTCCACCAGAAATCCGTCCAATGGTTCAGTTAGATGGTGGACGTTTCGCAACAAGTGATTTAAATGACTTATACCGTCGTGTAATTAACCGTAACAACCGTTTGAAACGTTTATTAGACTTAGGTGCCCCTGGCATCATCGTTCAAAATGAAAAACGTATGTTACAAGAAGCTGTAGATGCTTTAATTGACAACGGTCGTCGTGGTCGTCCAGTTACTGGTCCAGGTAACAGACCATTGAAATCTCTTTCACATATGCTGAAAGGTAAACAAGGTCGTTTCCGTCAAAACTTACTTGGTAAACGTGTTGACTATTCAGGTCGTTCAGTTATTGCAGTTGGACCAAGCTTGAAAATGTATCAATGTGGATTACCTAAAGAAATGGCACTTGAATTGTTCAAACCATTCGTGATGAAAGAATTAGTTCAACGTGAAATTGCTACGAACATCAAAAACGCTAAAAGTAAAATTGAACGTATGGACGATGAAGTTTGGGACGTATTAGAAGATGTAATCAGAGAACATCCTGTATTACTTAACCGTGCACCTACACTTCACAGATTAGGTATCCAAGCATTCGAACCTACATTAGTTGAAGGTCGTGCTATCCGTCTTCACCCACTTGTAACAACAGCTTACAACGCGGACTTTGACGGTGACCAAATGGCTGTTCACGTTCCTTTATCTAAAGAAGCACAAGCTGAAGCACGTATGTTAATGCTAGCTGCGCAAAACATCTTGAACCCTAAAGATGGTAAACCTGTTGTAACACCATCACAAGATATGGTACTAGGTAACTATTACCTTACTTTAGAACGTAAAGATGCAGTAAACACTGGCACAATCTTTAATGATACTAATGAAGTGCTTAAAGCATATGCAAATGGTTATGTACATTTACACACTCGTATTGGTGTGCATGCGAAATCATTTAATAACCCTACATTTACAGAAGCTCAAAACAACAAAATTTTAGCTACTTCAGTAGGTAAAGTGATCTTCAATGAAATCATTCCTGATTCATTCGCATTTATTAATGAACCTAGCCAAACTAATCTTGAAGGTAAAACACCGGATAAATACTTTATTGATCCAACTCAATTAGGTGAAGGTGGACTTAAAGCTTACTTTGAAGAACAAGAGCTTATTGAACCATTCAATAAAAAATTCTTAGGTAATATTATTGCCGAAGTCTTCAATAGATTTAGCATCACTGACACATCTATGATGCTTGACCGTATGAAAGATTTAGGTTTCAAATTCTCATCTAAAGCTGGTATTACTGTTGGTGTAGCAGATATTGTTGTACTTCCAGATAAACAAGATATCTTAGATGAACATGAAAAATTAGTTGAACGCGTGTCTAAACAATTTAACCGTGGTTTAATTACTGAAGATGAACGTTATAATGCTGTTGTTGAAATTTGGACAGATGCCAAAGATCAAATTCAAGGCGAATTAATGCAATCACTTGAGAAAACAAACCCAATCTTCATGATGAGTGACTCTGGTGCCCGTGGTAACGCATCTAACTTTACTCAGTTAGCTGGTATGCGTGGTTTAATGGCCGCTCCATCAGGTAAAATTATCGAGTTACCTATCACATCTTCATTCCGTGAAGGTTTAACGGTATTAGAATACTTCATCTCTACTCACGGTGCGCGTAAAGGTCTTGCCGATACAGCCCTTAAAACAGCTGACTCTGGTTACCTTACTCGTCGTCTTGTTGACGTTGCACAAGATGTTATCGTTCGTGAAGAAGACTGTGGTACAGACCGTGGTTTACTCGTTTCTGATATCAAAGAAGGTACAGAAATGATTGAACCATTCATCGAACGTATTGAAGGACGTTACTCTAAAGAAACAATTCGTCATCCTGAAACGGATGAAGTAATCATTCGTCCAGATGAATTAATTACAGCTGAAATTGCTAAGAAAATCAGTGATGCAGGCATTGAACAAATGTACATCCGCTCAGCATTTACTTGTAACACACGTCACGGTGTTTGTGAAAAATGTTACGGTAAAAACCTTGCAACAGGTGAAAAAGTTGAAGTGGGTGAAGCAGTTGGTACAATCGCTGCGCAATCAATCGGTGAACCTGGTACCCAACTTACAATGCGTACATTCCATACAGGTGGTGTAGCAGGAAGCGATATCACTCAAGGTCTTCCTCGTATCCAAGAGATTTTCGAAGCACGTAATCCTAAAGGTCAAGCCGTGATTACTGAAATCGAAGGTGTCGTTGAAGATATTAAATTAGCTAAAGACCGTCAACAAGAAATTGTTGTTAAAGGTGCTAATGAAACAAGATCTTACTTAGCTTCAGGTACTTCTAGATTGAAAGTAGAAATCGGTCAATCAGTTGAACGTGGTGAAGTGTTAACAGAAGGTTCAATCGAGCCTAAGAACTTCTTAGCCGTTGCTGGTTTAAATGCAACTGAAAGCTACTTACTTAAAGAAGTTCAAAAAGTTTATCGTATGCAAGGTGTAGAAATCGACGATAAACACGTTGAAGTAATGGTAAGACAAATGCTACGTAAAGTTAGAATCATTGAAGCTGGCGATACTAAGTTATTACCTGGTTCATTGGTTGATATTCATAACTTTACAGATGCAAACAGAGAAGCATTTAAAGAACGTAAACGTCCAGCAACAGCTAAACCAGTATTGCTTGGTATTACTAAAGCTTCTCTTGAAACAGAAAGCTTCTTATCAGCAGCGTCATTCCAAGAAACAACACGTGTGCTTACAGATGCAGCTATCAAAGGTAAACGTGATGACTTACTTGGACTTAAAGAGAACGTTATTATCGGTAAGTTAATTCCAGCTGGTACTGGTATGAGACGTTATAGCGACGTTAAATACGATAAAGCGGAAACACCAGTTACTGAAACTGAAGAAGCCGAAGTTATTGAATAAACTATAAAATAAAGCCTATTAGGAATTATTTTATAATTGACGAGACGGGACATATCTAACTTTTAAAGAGGTAGTCTCGCTCTCGTTCTTTATTTTTTAAAATGAGTAAAAAGTCTACAAAAAATGTTGACTTGATACTTCAATAAGTGTTATTATTGTAAAGGTTGATGCAAGCAGAACTTTGGAGGATATTTTAATGTCTAATGAAAAAGTTGCACGCTTTAACAAACAACACTATGTAGTTGGTCTTAAAGAAACGCTTAAAGCGTTAAATAGAGATCAAGTTGCATCTTTGATTATTGCTCAAGACGTTGAGGTGCATTTGTTAGCTCACGTATTTAGTTTAATCAATCATAAAAATATACCTATCACTTATTATCAAAGCAAACATGCTTTAGGTAACTATGTAGGTATTAATGTTAATGCAACCATTGTTGCGTTATTGAATGAGAATTAGTAAGTATTTTGCTTACTAAATTTTATTTAACCTAAAAATGAACCACCTGGATGTGTGGAATTAAAAAGTGAAGAGAGGAGGACATTTCAATGCCAACTATTAACCAATTAGTACGTAAACCTAGACAAAGCAAATCTAAAAAATCAGATTCACCAGCTTTAAACAAAGGTTTTAATAGTAAAAAGAAACAATTTACTAACTTAAACTCACCTCAAAAACGTGGTGTTTGTACTCGTGTAGGTACTATGACACCTAAAAAACCTAACTCAGCGTTACGTAAATATGCACGTGTGCGTTTATCAAACAATATTGAAATCAACGCATACATCCCTGGTATCGGCCATAACTTACAAGAACACAGTGTAGTACTTGTACGTGGTGGACGTGTAAAAGACTTACCTGGTGTGCGTTACCACATCGTACGTGGTGCACTTGATACTTCAGGTGTTGACGGACGTAGACAAGGCCGTTCATTATACGGAACTAAAAAACCTAAAAATTAAGTTTAAGATTGTGTAAATTTTAATTTCAATTTTTAATAATATACTATAATAGGAAGGGAGGATTTTAATTATGCCTCGTAAAGGATCAGTACCTAAAAGAGACGTATTACCAGATCCAATTCATAACTCTAAATTAGTTACAAAATTGATCAACAAAATTATGTTAGATGGTAAACGCGGAACTGCACAAAGAATTCTTTATTCAGCATTTGACCTTGTAGAACAACGCAGTGGTCGTGATGCTTTAGAAGTATTTGAAGAAGCAATCAACAATATTATGCCAGTATTAGAAGTAAAAGCTCGTCGTGTGGGTGGTTCAAACTACCAAGTACCAGTTGAGGTTCGCCCTGAACGTCGTACGACTCTAGGATTACGTTGGTTAGTAAACTACGCTCGTCTTCGTGGTGAAAAAACTATGGAAGATCGTTTAGCTAACGAAATCTTAGATGCTGCTAATAATACAGGTGGTGCCGTTAAGAAACGTGAGGACACTCACAAAATGGCTGAAGCGAACAAAGCATTCGCTCACTACCGCTGGTAAGATTAAAGCTTTAACCCTGAGTGTGTTCCGTCACATTGGTTTACCAAATAAGATGGCTCATGCTTAGGGCATCGCCATATTCAATAGTACTTATTCAGTAATTACTGGAAGGAGAAAAACAATGGCTAGAGACTTTTCTTTGAAAAACACTCGTAATATCGGTATCATGGCTCACATCGATGCTGGTAAAACAACTACGACTGAACGTATTCTTTACTATACAGGTCGTATCCACAAAATTGGTGAAACACACGAAGGTGCTTCACAAATGGACTGGATGGAACAAGAACAAGACCGTGGTATTACAATCACATCAGCTGCTACAACAGCTCAATGGGATGGCCACCGTGTAAACATTATCGATACTCCAGGACACGTAGACTTCACTGTAGAGGTTGAACGTTCATTACGTGTACTTGATGGTGCGGTTACTGTACTTGATGCGCAATCAGGTGTAGAACCTCAAACTGAAACAGTTTGGCGTCAAGCTACAACATACGGTGTACCTCGTATCGTATTCGTAAACAAAATGGATAAATTAGGTGCTAACTTCGATTATTCTGTAAGCACATTACATGATCGTTTAGATGCTAACGCTGCACCTATCCAATTACCAATTGGTGCCGAAGACGAATTTGAAGCTATCATTGACTTAGTTGAAATGAAATGTTTCAAATATACAAACGACTTAGGTACTGAAATTGACGAAATTGAAATTCCTGAAGATCACAAAGAAAGAGCAGAAGAAGCTCGTTCTAATTTAATCGAAGCAGTTGCTGAAACTAACGACGATTTAATGGAAAAATATCTTGGTGACGAAGAAATTTCAGTTGAAGAATTAAAAGATGCTATCCGTCAAGCAACTACTGACGTAGAATTCTACCCAGTACTTTGTGGTACAGCATTCAAAAACAAAGGTGTTCAATTAATGCTTAACGCAGTAATTGACTACTTACCATCACCTTTAGATGTTAAACCAATTGTTGGCCACCGTGCTGACAATCCTGAAGAAGAAGTAATTGCTAAACCAGACGATTCAGCTGAATTCGCTGCATTAGCATTTAAAGTTATGACTGACCCTTATGTTGGTAAATTAACTTTCTTCCGTGTATATTCAGGTACTTTAACATCAGGTTCTTACATTAAGAACTCAACTAAAGACAAACGTGAACGTGTAGGTCGTTTATTACAAATGCACGCTAACTCACGTCAAGAAATCGATACTGTTTACTCAGGCGATATCGCTGCTGCAGTTGGTCTTAAAGATACAGGTACTGGTGACACATTATGTGGTGAAAAGAATGACATTATCTTAGAATCAATGGAATTCCCAGAACCAGTTATCCACTTATCAGTAGAACCTAAATCTAAAGCTGACCAAGATAAAATGACTCAAGCTTTAGTTAAATTACAAGAAGAAGACCCTACTTTCCATGCACACACAGATGAAGAAACTGGACAAGTTATCATCGGTGGTATGGGTGAGTTACACTTAGACATCTTAGTTGACCGTATGAAGAAAGAATTCAACGTTGAATGTAATGTAGGTGCGCCAATGGTTTCATACCGTGAAACATTCAAGCAATCTGCACAAGTTCAAGGTAAATTCTCTCGTCAATCTGGTGGTCGTGGTCAATACGGTGATGTTCACATTGAATTCACACCAAACGAAACTGGCGCAGGTTTCGAATTCGAAAACGCTATCGTTGGTGGTGTAGTTCCTCGTGAATACATTCCATCAGTTGAAGCTGGTCTTAAAGATGCTATGGAAAACGGTGTCTTAGCTGGATATCCATTAATCGATGTTAAAGCTAAATTATTTGATGGTTCATACCATGATGTCGATTCATCAGAAATGGCCTTCAAAATTGCTGCATCATTAGCGCTTAAAGAAGCTGCTAAAAAATGTGATCCAGTTATCTTAGAACCAATGATGAAAGTAACAATCGAAATGCCTGAAGAATACATGGGCGATATCATGGGTGACGTAACAGCTCGTCGTGGACGTGTTGATGGTATGGAACCTCGTGGTAATGCACAAGTTGTTAACGCTTATGTACCACTTTCAGAAATGTTCGGTTATGCAACTTCATTACGTTCTAACACTCAAGGTCGCGGTACTTACACAATGTACTTCGATCACTATGCAGAAGTTCCAAAATCAATCGCTGATGATATCATCAAAAAAAATAAAGGTGAATAATTAAACTTGTTTTAACTAGATTTTCTAGGTAAAATACAGCGTATGCTTATTCTTTAAGCAAACACCTTTATGAATTGATTTTTTACTGAAAATGCATTATAAATGAATTATGAATTCTAACAATCATTATGTCTCATGATGGTGAGAAACTATCATGAGAGATAATATTGAAATAACTTTTACTAGAATAGGAGAGATTTAATAATGGCAAAAGAAAAATTTGATCGCTCAAAAGAACATGCCAATATTGGTACTATCGGTCACGTTGACCATGGTAAAACTACTTTAACAGCTGCTATCGCAACTGTATTAGCTAAAAATGGTGACACTGTAGCACAATCATATGACATGATTGACAACGCTCCAGAAGAAAAAGAACGTGGTATCACAATCAATACTGCACACATCGAATACCAAACTGACAAACGTCACTATGCTCACGTTGACTGCCCAGGACACGCTGACTATGTTAAAAACATGATCACTGGTGCTGCTCAAATGGACGGCGGTATCTTAGTAGTGTCTGCTGCTGACGGTCCAATGCCACAAACTCGTGAACACATTCTTTTATCACGTAACGTTGGTGTACCAGCATTAGTAGTATTCTTAAACAAAGTTGACATGGTTGACGATGAAGAATTATTAGAATTAGTTGAAATGGAAGTACGTGACTTATTATCTGAATACGACTTCCCAGGTGACGACGTACCTGTAATCGCTGGTTCAGCTTTAAAAGCTTTAGAAGGCGATGCTCAATACGAAGAAAAAATCTTAGAATTAATGCAAGCAGTTGATGATTACATTCCAACTCCAGAACGTGATTCTGACAAACCATTCATGATGCCAGTTGAGGACGTATTCTCAATCACTGGTCGTGGTACTGTTGCTACAGGCCGTGTTGAACGTGGTCAAATCAAAGTTGGTGAAGAAGTTGAAATCATTGGTATCCATGACACTTCTAAAACAACTGTTACTGGTGTAGAAATGTTCCGTAAATTATTAGACTACGCTGAAGCTGGTGACAACATCGGTGCATTATTACGTGGTGTTGCTCGTGAAGACGTACAACGTGGTCAAGTATTAGCTGCTCCAGGTTCAATCACACCTCACACAAAATTCAAAGCAGACGTATACGTTTTATCTAAAGACGAAGGTGGACGTCACACTCCATTCTTCACAAACTATCGTCCACAATTCTATTTCCGTACTACTGACGTAACTGGTGTTGTTAACTTACCAGAAGGTACTGAAATGGTTATGCCTGGCGACAACGTTGAAATGACAGTAGAATTAATCGCTCCTATCGCGATTGAAGACGGTACTCGTTTCTCAATCCGTGAAGGTGGACGTACTGTAGGATCAGGCGTTGTAACTGAAATCATCGAATAATTTTAATTATTCTTTATTTCAAAGACTCCCTTTAAGGGAGTCTTTTTTTTGGAGAAGAGCAGAAATTAAAATAATTGGGTTCTACGCAAACATCGGTT